>CAMDPJ010000030.1 GCA_945903925.1 Chryseobacterium gleum | reverse complement strand
TACGCCATTATATAAACTACTTTTCTCTGCTTGAAAAAGCAAGATGTTAGTTGACAAAGATGATATAGTTAAAATACTTTGCATAAGTTGTTGCTAATATATTGAATTTTATAATAAATCAAACGGACTTTTAATTTGATTAAATCCTTTGGTGGTAACGTGCGTGTAAACCTCTGTAGTTTGTTCATGAGTGATTAATTTATAATGGTAATCACGATTTCGTAGCCTCAATTTACTGCTGCTGTGACCTAGTAGCGACTGAATATAACGTAAATCGGTTCCATTTTATTCACTTTGTGTTTGTTTTTAAATGGTGTTCAAGAACCACTACGTTAGGTTTCTAAAAGGTGTGTAGCAAAGCTATGTCGCAAAGTGTGCACTGTTGCAGGTTTTAAAATTTTGGCTTTTTGGCAGGCGATATTAAATATTGTTTGTATGGATCGTTCGCTGTAACCTCCGCCTAAATGTAATTAATTTAAGCGCTGCAAGCGCCATTACAATAGGCACGCACTGGAAGTGGCGCGACAGGAGGAGACTAAGCGTTTCTAAACTCCCTCTCAATAATCCTCTCTACCATCTCAGGATGCACATTCACCACTTCGCCAATCAATATCAAAGCAGGAGTAGTAATTTGCTTATCGTTTACCATGGCTTCGATATTATCTAAAGTACCAATGGCAGTTTTTTCATTTTTGGTAGTACCTGCGTGAATAACGGCAATAGGGGTATCGGCACCTCTAAATTCAGCGAAAGGTTTAATGATTTCGGCGAGTTTACCTAAGCCCATCAACACCACAACAGTGGCTGTAGATTGAGCTGCTAGGTGAATGTCTTTAGAAAGTTCTCCTTCTTTAGTTGTACCCGTTACTACCCAAAAACTTTCTGAATAACCACGAGCAGTAACCGGAATTTTTTGCAATTCGGGTACAGCTATAGAACTAGAAATTCCTGGAACAACAGAACTATCGATACCGAAGGCAGCAGCATAGGCAATTTCTTCGTGACCGCGACCGAACACAAAAGGATCACCTCCTTTAAGTCGAACTACATGTCCGTAATTAAATGCGTACTCAACTATTAACTCGTTAATTTCTTCTTGTTTCAAACTGTGTTTACCGGCACGCTTGCCTACAAAAACCTTTTGGGCTTTTGCAGGGGCGTAATCCAATAAATCTTTATTTACTAATGCGTCATACAATACCACATCGGCAGTAGAAAGTGCTTTCACTCCTTTAAGAGTAAATAGTTCGGGGTCGCCCGGACCAGCACCTACTAATGTTAGAAATGGTTTCTTCATGTTTTTTTTATCGTTCAATGTTTAATGTTCAAAGTTCAATGTTAGCATTGTGTTTTTAGGAGTCAGCTAACTTTGAACATTAAACTTTGAACATTGAACATTGAACTATTTTTTAATTCGCTTCCGCCAATTGTTTTGCTCTTAAATCAACCAATCCTTTGAAGAATTTATTCGCATCAACTAAATAAGCTGAAGCGAATTCTTTAGTAGGTTCATTTTTATTGATGGTCAATATCAATTCTTTAACGCTTGGGTAAAGAGTGAATTTTCCGCTTTCAACAAATTCTTTTTCGAAATCGTTGATTACGCCATGTTGTGTGTTGGTTTGTTTACCAACGCTAGTTAACATTGCTTTTGAAGCGTTAACCATTGCGCTGTATGAATGATAGATAGAATCGGCAAATTTACCGTTCTCTAAAGTGATTTTAGCGTTCTCTAATTTCTCTTCAACATCGGCAAACAAAGTAGAAATCATGTCGATTACCACTCCGGCACATTCACCCACACCAATTGCTTTTACATATTGTTCAACATGTCCCCAATCCAAGAAATCTTCATCAACTACATTTGTTGTGTCCCCTAAGTGTTTCAATAAATTGTAGAAATGTTTTTCTCCTTGACGACGGAAATATGCCCAGTAGTATTCGCCTTCAGTTTGGTTGGCAGAATAATCATCTAACAACAATCTTAAAGCATCTAATACTCTTCTAGAAGGAATTTTAATTACTTTTTCAGATAAAGCACCTTCACCATTTCCGATAGTACCACCGCCCAAAAGAACTTGTAATGCAGGCATTACTTTTCCTTTCACGTTGATTGAACTACCGTGGAAACCGATACCAGCCAAAGCATGTTGTCCGCAAGAGTTCATACATCCACTAATCTTAATAGATAAGTTGTGGTTGAAAACCAATTCAGGATATTCTGCTTCAATCATTTTTTCGATTACTTCTGCAGTATGCACTGAATCGGAGATGCCTAAGTTACAAGTATCAGTACCCGGACAAGCCGTAACATCAGCAGGAGTGTTGAAGCCTGGCTTAGCCATGCCTAATTTTGTTAATTCTTGGAACCAAAAAGCCAAAGCTTCTTTACGCACATATTTCAACATTAAGCCTTGGTTCACTGTGATACGAATATCATCGGCAGCGTATTCTTTAACCAATGCAGCCAAAGCACGCGCTTCTTTTAAATAGAAATCGCCGTTGGTTAATTTAATCCAAACTCCGTAAAAACCTTTTTGTTTTTGTTCGAAAACGTTTGATTTAAACCATCTGTCGTATTCGTTTTGGTTGATAGCCTCAACAGCAGGAAGTTCTTTAGCAACTGGTGCTTCAGTTTCTTTGTATTGAGATAAATCGATAGGGTAGGTTTTGTGTTGAATAGAGTTCCATTCTTCTTCTACCAATTTGGTAAATACCTCTAAACCTAAATCGTGCACCAAGAATTTGATACGTGCTTTGTGACGTTTAGAACGCTCACCATGACGATCGAATACTCTTAAAACCGCCTCAGTGTAAGGCATAATTTTATCTTCTTCTAAAAACTCATAAGCAACATGTGCGTGGAAAGATTGAGCACCTAAACCACCCGCCAACATTACTTTGAAGCCGCGTTTACCATCTTTAATTTTTGGCAAGAAACCTAAATCGTGAATGTATGAGAAAGCCTCATCAGCATCGGTTGATGAGAAAGATATTTTGAATTTTCTTCCCATTTCTTGGCACACAGGGTAGCGCAAGAAATACTCAAACATAGCTTGAGCGTAAGGAGCAATATCGAAAACTTCATTAGGGTTTATACCTGCATCTGGCGAACCAGTAATGTTTCTTACCGTGTTGCCGCAAGCCTCACGCAAAGTGATGTTAGATTTCTCTAAGTCGGCCCACAATTGCGGAGTTCTATCTAAGCTAACGTAGTGAATTTGAATATCCTGACGAGTAGTGGTATGCAATCTACCAATTGAATATTCCTCAGATACATCACAAATTCTAAGCAATTGCTCAGAAGTCATTTTACCATAAGGAATTTTAATACGAATCATTTGAACACCCGGCTGGCGCTGACCGTAAACACCACGTGCTAAACGCAATGAACGAAATTTCTCTTCGTCGATTTCACCTAATTTGAACTTAGCGATTTTTCTCTCTAAGTCGATAATGTCTTGTTGAACTACCGGGTTTTCTACTTCAGTTCTGAAACTTTGCATATTATAAAGTGTTGTTTTTTAATGAATGAAGCGAAAATACAATAACATTTTGGCTTTTCTAAGGAAGAGAGTAGCTTTTGATTTATTTTTTAGATTCTAACAGGTGTTTGTGGAGAAAATTAGTGTTGTAATTTCAAATTTAGCGAAGCGTAATTTGAAATCTTCATCTCAGCGATTTTTAATCGCGTTGCGCTTCACAAATTAAACCTCAATTATTAACGCCGTAATTTCAAATTTAGCGAAGCGTAATTTGAAATCTTCATTTCAGCGATTTTTAATCGCGTTGCGCTTCACAAATTAAACCTCATTTATTACCTTCGCCTCACCTAACTAAACCTTATGAATGAAATTTCTGTGCAAACCACCATTAGTGGTAGGCGTATCCACGACAATGATGCCACATACTTTTTAACCTTCACAGTGGTAAATTGGATTGATGTTTTTACCCGCGCGAGATATTGCGATATCATTGTAAACAGCTTGAACTTTTGCATTGAAAAGAAAGGCTTGGTTGTTTACTCTTGGGTGATTATGAGTAATCATATTCATTTAATTTGCAAAGCAACAAATGCTAATTTAAGTGGGCTAATACGCGACTTTAAAAAACACACGAGTAAAGAAATAATAAAGAGTATTAAAGAAGGGGAAGAGTCGAGAAGAGAGTGGATGTTATGGATGTTTGAACGCTGCGCTAAAAAAGAAAAAAGAGAAGGATATACATTTTGGCGAGAAGGAAATCACGCTGAAGAACTGATTAGCAATAGTTTTAAAGATCAAAAATTGTTTTACATTCATAACAATCCCGTTACTGCCAGAATAGTAGTAGAAGCGCATGATTATTTATGGAGCAGTGCAATAGATTACAGTGATGGTAAAGGATTGGTTAAAATCGAAAAGATGTAAGTTGAAGTAATAGTTGTGCTGTAATTTCAAATTTAGCGAAGCATTTGAGATTAAGAGGAGAAAGTACTAAATGTACTTTTGGGTAGAAATCTTCTTTATAGCGATTTTTAATCGCTGTAAATTACACTTAAAACAATGCGCAACGGCATTATAAATGCCTGAAATGAAGATTTCAAATTACGCTTCGCTAAATTTGAAATTACTGGGTGTTTGTGGAGAAAATTAGTGTTGTAATTTCAAACTTCGAGTTGCGCGCGCTGTAATTTCAACTTTAGCGAAGCGAACTTAGCAGAAGATTATGGTAGCTGACGCAAGTCTCTGCGCCAACTCACACTTCATAATGCCATCTCTATCTACTTCTGTTAGCTTCACTTTCACAATCTTATTCGCCAGCGCTTCATCGTGCACCGTTTTCACCTTCACGTAATTCTTTGTAAAGCCGTACATTACATCTCCATCGCGTTCTGTTTCGAATAGAACTGTAGCGTCTTTGCCGATGTTTTGTTCGTAAAAAGCTCTGCGTTTTTTATCGGAAAGAATGTGCAGCATTTTGCTTCTTTTAGCACGGTCTTGTGCACTTACCACTCCGCCTAATTCTATGGCGTGTGTATTGTCGCGTTCGCTGTAGGTGAAAACGTGTAAATAAGAAACATCAAGTTCATTAATGAAGTTGTAAGTCTCCATGAACAATTCCTCTGTTTCACCTGGAAAACCTACTATAACATCAACGCCAATGCAGCAATGCGGCATGATGCTTTTTATTTTTTCTACTCTGTCGCTATAAACATCGCGTTTGTAGCGACGGCGCATTGCTTTTAATATATCTGGTGAACCCGATTGCAATGGAACATGGAAATGAGGGACAAATCTTTTTGATGTACTTACAAAATCAATGATTTCTGTAGTTAA
This sequence comes from Chryseobacterium gleum, assembly GCA_945903925.1. GTDB lineage: Bacteria > Bacteroidota > Bacteroidia > Flavobacteriales_C > JAHEZL01. The sequence goes on along the minus strand of CAMDPJ010000030.1, from coordinate 9,158 downwards.
CAAGTTGGGCTCAATAGATGAAATTCTAATTCTGTCGATGCCTTCTAAAGCATCTAATTCTTTTACCAAGTCGCCGAAAGTTTCGTCGTTTTGTGTTCCAAAATCACCAATGTTTACACCTGTTAGCACCACTTCACGGGCATCGCTTTGCGCTACTTCACGGGCAACTTTCATGGTTTCGGCAATGGTATTGCTTCTGCTTTTTCCGCGTGCCAATGGAATGGTGCAAAAAGAACAAGAATAATCGCAACCGTCTTGCACTTTTAAGAAAGTCCGCGTGCGGTCTCCATAAGAATAAGAAGGATGAAAAATATTGACATGAGAAATCTCACCATCGAAAATTTTAGCGCCTTCTTCTTTATCTATTTTTTCAACGTGTTCTAAAATATTGAATTTCTCGTTGGCGCCTAAAACCAAGCTAACACCTTCTATCGCTGCAATTTCTTGAGGTTTGAGTTGTGCATAGCAACCAATAATGGCCACAAAGGCATCGGGATTTTGTTTGCGGGCTTTCTTTACAATTTGTTTGCATTTTTTATCAGCATTGTCGGTTACCGAACAAGTGTTAATAATGTAAATATCGGCATGTTCATCAAAATCAACTTTAGCATAGCCTCCTTTTTCAAAGCCTCTAGCGATAGTAGAGGTCTCCGAGAAATTAAGCTTACAGCCTAGAGTATAAAATGCTACTTTTTTGTATTGATTCATTGCGCGGCAAAGATAGTTTATTTTTTCTTCCGTAGGGGCGAGCTGTGCTCGCCCGTTTGTTATTGGGTTTGCGGTGGGCGAGCGCAGCTCGCCCCTACGGAAGAACCACGCTTAAAAAACAGTGAATAACCTGTTAACATTTTTTCATTTTGCGAATCACTATTCTCTAGTGGCTTTTCTTTATTTATTGGTATTTTAGCGCTCATGAGCGATATCATAAAATTATTGCCCGATTCGGTAGCCAATCAAATTGCGGCAGGAGAGGTAGTGCAGCGTCCGGCTTCGGTGGTGAAGGAGTTGTTGGAAAATGCTATTGATAGCGGAGCAACAAGCATTCAATTGATTGTTAAAGATTCGGGTAAAACATTAATTCAAGTTATCGATAACGGTAAAGGCATGAGCGATACTGATGCGCGAATGAGTTTTGAGCGTCATGCTACTTCTAAAATAAAATCGGCCGATGATCTTTTTTGTATTCTTACCAAAGGTTTTCGTGGTGAGGCTTTGGCTTCTATTGCGGCTATCGCACACGTTGATTTAAAAACAAAACAAGAAGGAAAAGAATTAGGAACCCACCTTAGAATTGAAGGAAGTAAATTCATTGATCAGTTTCCTTGCGCAACATCAGAAGGCACGAGTATTAGCGTGAAGAACTTATTTTACAATGTTCCTGCGCGCAGAAAATTCTTGAAAACAGATTCAGTAGAGACCAAACATATTATTGATGAATTTCAGCGTGTGGCTTTAATTCATCCTGCCATTGCCTTTTCTTACTATAACAATGACGATGAAATGTATCATTTGGAAAGAGGAACTTTTCGTCAGCGTATTGTTGCCATGATGGGTGCTTCATACAACCAACGTTTGGTGCCCGTTGAAGAAGATACCAATACCATTGTGAAGGTGAGCGGATTTATTGGTAAGCCCGAGTTTGCTAAGAAAACGCGTGGCGAGCAATTCTTTTTTGTGAATGGTAGATACATTAAAAATAATTATTTAGGACACGCTGTATCCACCGCTTTTGATGAGTTGCTGGGGCGCGATGCTTTCGCTTCGTATTTCATTCATTTAGAAGTTGACCCAGCGAGCATCGATATCAATATCCATCCAACAAAAACAGAGATTAAGTTTGAAGACGAGCGCTCTGTATACGCCATCATGAGAGCAGCGGTGAAAATGGCTTTAAGCAAATACAGTGTTGCACCATCGTTAGATTTTGAAAGAGAGACTTTGTTCGACAATGCGCCCCAATCTAAAATGGGCGATGTTTTAAGTGCGCCACAAATCAAAGTCGATCGCAATTACAATCCCTTTAGAGAAAGAACCGAGCATCAGCATAGAGAAGTTAAACAGCAGTGGGAAGAGCTGTACAAGGTGGATATGCCGCAAAAGGTAGAGCAGGAGAGAGCCGTGTTTGAGGAGAAGAAGGAGGAGGTTTCTTTCATGCATCAGTTTAGAAATAAATATATTCTCACATCTTTTGGCGAAGGCTTGTTGATTATCGATCAGCACCGTGCACACAAAAGAATTTTGTTCGAATATTTTTTCGATTTATTAGAAAACAATCAAGGCGCTTCTCAACAAATTTTATTTCCCGAATCTATTGAGATGAATCCTTCTGATTTTGCGTTGATGCAAGATTTAGAAGAAGATTTCAAGAATATTGGCTTCGATATTACGCCCTTTGGAAAAAGTACTTACGTGGTGAATGGTTTGCCTGCAGATATTAAAGATGCGAATCCGACAAGTTTGTTAGAGGGATTATTAGAAGAGTTTAAAGAAAATCAATCGAATAAATTAGATAGAAGAGAAAATTTAGCGAAATCATTGGCGAATCAAACGGCTTTAAAATCCGGACAAAAACTACAAAAAGAAGAAATGCAGATGTTGGTTAGCGAGTTGTTTATGTGCGAAAAACCCACGGTTGACCCAAGTGGCAACAAAGTTTTGTGGAATATTGATCATGATGAATTAATGGATAATTTTGAGTAAGATGTTTAATAGATATATACCGCCAATAACGAAGAATTTGCTAATCATCAACGCTTTGATGTATGTGCTCACTTTCTTCATTTTAGAAGATAAAGATTTGAATGAAATACTGGGTTTGCATTATTTCGGATTCAGCACCTTTAAGCCTTTTCAGTTGTTTTCTTATATGTTTATGCACGGAAACTTCATGCATATTCTCTTCAATATGATTGGGGTTTATATGTTTGGTAGTGCATTAGAACAAAGGTTGGGGCCGCAAAAGTTTTTACTCTTGTATTTGGTGGCTGGCTTAGGTGCTGGCTTGATGCAGTTGGGTGTTTATCATTATGAAATTAAAGAATTTTTAGATGCTTATCCCATCGCCGAAGTGCAGCAACATCTAGATGTAGTTACTGTTGGTGCTTCGGGTTCCTTATTTGGTTTATTGGCAGGTTTTGCCTTGCTATTTCCAAATACAGAAATGATGATGATGTTCTTGCCTGTTCCAATCAAAGCAAAATATTTCGTTTTGATTTATGCCGCTATTGAATTGTTTTCAGGGTTTTCAAAGATTGACGGCGACAACGTAGCGCATTTCGCACATATTGGAGGAGCTCTCTTCGGCTTCTTCTTGATTAAATATTGGAAAAAAACAACTATTTTGTAGCATGTCGGCGATTATTGATGATATAAAAAACAACTTTAAAAAGAGCAACATAATTATTCGATTAATCTATGTAAATGTTGCTGTTTTTATTTCGCTGCTGTTGGTTCGTATTATCGAACGGTTGTTTAAGTTCGAATCTATATTAGTGGTGCAAGATTTATTCATGATGCCTACCTCTTTTGGTTCTTTTATAATTCAGCCCTGGTCGATAATTACGCATATGTTCACCCAATTGGAGGTGATGCATATTCTATTTAATATGCTAATGCTTTATTTTATGGGACAAATGTTCGCTCAGTTTTTTGGAGAGAAGAAAGTACTGGCGGTTTATTTATTGGGCGGTTTTGCTGGTGGATTAATGTTGTTGTTGGCCACGGCCTTTTTACCAGCTTTTAAAGATGTGGATAGTATTGCTTTAGGAGCATCGGCTGCAGTTATGGCGATAACCATTGCGGTGTGCGCTTATTCCCCCAAAACCAAAGTGCATTTGTTTGGTGTTTTGCCTTTGGAACTAAGGTATTTTGGATTGATAATATTAATGCTTGATTTACTTTCTATTGGTTCGGGGGGAGATAATTTGGGCGGCCATTTAGCACACATTGGAGGTGCATTATTTGGATTTTATTTTGCAACGCAGTATTTGAAAGGAAAATATATCACGAAAGGGTTCACTAAGTTTTTAGATTCTTTTTTCAACCTCTTCAAAAAGAAATCAAACCTTTACGTCTCCCATTCTAAAGCGCGCCAAATGGACGACTACGAATACAACTACACTAAAAAAACGATACAAGAAAAGGTTGATGAAATATTAGATAAAATTAATAGGAGTGGCTACGATAGTTTAACTAAAGAAGAAAAAGATATCTTGCATAAATCGAGTAGAATGTAATGTTTAAATTGATTCTTAAAATAACGTTTTTCATTGTCAACATTGTTGCGGCCGTACCTATGGTTCTCACTCTGTTGGCTTCTTCAATATCGCCGGCCGATTCGTGGATGATAGCGGCAAGCGGATTGCTTTTTCCATTAATGGTGGTGGTGAATTTCGTTTTTGTAATTGTGTGGTTGTTGGCTAAAAGCTATTTAGTGTTGTTGTCGGCTTCTCTTTTAATTGTTAGTATTCCTACCATTTCGCATACCATTCAAATAGATTTTTCAGATGACGGAAATAAAAAAGGATTTCGTGTAATGACTTTTAATTTGAGAGGTTCCGATTATTATTCCTACATCGCCAAGCAAGGTGTTATAAGAGATAGCATCTGCAATTTAGTAGATGATGAAGATGTAGATATTCTTTGTACCCAAGAATTTTTTAGCAGTGAGAAGAAAAAATTCGATGTTGTTTCTCAGCTGATGAATGGCAAAAAGAAAAAGTACTGTTATGTAAATGAAATGGGCGAGTGGTACAATGACACGCGATGGGGCTTGGTTACTTTTTCTGTTTATCCTATTGTAGGCAAGAAATCGTTTTATTTCGATCCTCAGTATCCCTTTGCCACTTATTGCGATATAAAAATAAACAACGATACCATTAGAGTATTCAATGTGCATTTGCGTTCTTTTCGTTTCAATCATGAGGAAAGAAAAGTGTTTGATATTGTGCTAGATAGCAACGATATACCTTCTAAGTTACAGTCGATGAATATTCTTAAACGTTTTGAGGTGGCTTACAACGAAAAGGCTCGAGAGATTGATACCATAGCAAAAGTGATTAAAATGTCTCCGTATCGAGTAGTGTTGTGTGGCGATTTAAACGACCCGGCATCGTCTTATGCGTACCATGAATTGAGCGAAAAACTAAATGATGCTTTTGTGGAAAGTGGTTCGGGCTATGGCAAAACATTCAATGGTAAATTACCTCTTCTTCGAATAGATTATATTCTACACGATGAAAAAATTTCTTCGTTCAATTATAGAACGATTCAAAGAAATCTCTCCGACCATTATCCGGTGGTGGTGGATATGGAAATACGGAAGTAGTTTTTCCTATTCCCGTTACCCGCCTAGTATTCGTGGCGCGGGTCTCCTGACCCGTGACTCTTCTACTCCGGCAATTTTATTGCCTCTTATTGTAAATCACTTTTAACTGTTAAACGACAATGCAATTGTCGGAGTAGGAGAGTCACGGGTCGGGAGACCCGCGCCATGTTGTGTGCAGAAAGATGTTGAAAATTTAATTAAATGTATGTACAACTATTTTGCAAACAAATAATTTTAGTATACATTTGTCTCAACAATTAAAAAATATTGAATTATATGAAAATTAAATTTCTCTCAGCAGCAGCATTAGTAGCTACATTATTAACTTCTTGCGGCGAAGCTGCAACAACAGAAGTAGGCACAGCAGTAAACGATAGCACAGCAGCTGTTTACAATGTAGATGTGGCTTCATCTAAAGTAAATTGGAAAGGTGAAGTAGCTGGTGTTTACGGACACAATGGTTATGTGAACTTTAAAAGTGGTTCATTACAAGTAAGCGCTAGCGGTTTAGTGGGTGGCGAATTCGTAGTAGATTTATCGAGTATCAGTCCTTTAGATTCAGCTTCTTACAAAGCAGAAAAAGGACACGGTATTTCAGATTTACAAGGTCACTTATCTAAAGGTGATTTCTTCCTTACAGATTCTTTCCCGACAGCAACTTTTGTAATCACTACAGTGGAAGGAAAAACAGTAAAAGGTAATTTAACAGTGAAAGGAAAAACCAACGAAGAGACTTTAACTATCGAATCTTTTGAAAATAAAGATGGTGTTGTAATGGCTTCAGGTAAATTGGTTTTCAACAGACAGAAATATGGCGTTGCTTGGGTTCACTACATGAAAGATATGATTCTTTCTGATGACATTCAGTTAACCATTTCATTGGTAGCCAAAAAATAGTTTCCCGTTTTAAAAGTTAAATGAAGAAAATTCCCGTTCGGCGATTGATGATCGGGGATTTTTTTTACTTTTTTACTTTCATTTTGAGCTTGGTTTCTCTGTCGAGAATGTTTTTAAGAGTAGCCATTTTTAGCAATTGAACGGTTTCGTTGCGCACATCTAAAAAAGTGTCTCTAATGCCACATGTTTCTTCGTCTTTGCATTCGTCGCAACGCTCGTAGAATTTGTAGGATACGCAGGGTAAAAGGGCAATCGGACCCTCTAGCAATCTCATCACATCAGCAATATTGATTTCGAAAGTAGGCTTAAGCAAATAATATCCTCCACCTTTTCCTTTTTTACTGGCTAAAATTCCTGCTTTTTTTAAATCGAGTAAAATTGCTTCTAAAAATTTCTGTGGAATACTTTCTGCGGCGGCAATTTCACTGATTAAAATCGGACCTTCATCTACCTTTTTTGCCAAGTAAACTAAGGCATTAATAGCGTATTTTGTTTTCTTAGAAATCATGTGAGGCAAATATAAAATTAATTACTTAAATCCCTCAGTATAAGATAAAACCCGCAAGTAGATGAAAGAGTATAAATTATCGGTGAACTTTAATTTTGATTATACGAAACTATATTCTATTTTAGACATTTATAATAAACTACATTTTTATGAATAAATTTTTAGCGATGGGGATCGCTTCGCTTAAGTTATTAGCATTTTCGATGCTTCTAACTGTAATATTTCAATCTAAGCTATCTGCCCAAGTCTGTTCTCCAAATTATAATAATCCATGGCAATGGGGAACCCATTCTAATTGGTTTTTTGGTGAGGGGGTGTTTTTAAATTTCCCTGGAGGTACTGGTTCGCCTGTCTTGACTTACAAAACTGTGACTGGTGATACAGCTAGGGGATATGAGGGTACCGCCGCGATTAATGATAATTCCGGTAATTTATTGGCTTATTCAAATGGTAGAATGTTGTGGAAACCTAACGGTGCAACGAAATCTACCTTAATTGCAAATGACCTATTAGCGGGTAATGAAGGCGGTGCTGTTGGTCAACGTTCTTCTGCAGTACAAGGTATTGTAGCTGTTAGACATCCAATGAATCCAAGTAAAATTTACATTTTCACATCAGATGATGCCCTTACCAATGCTAACGTAGGTGTAAACTATACTATACTCGATTTAAATACCATGACATCTGGTGCGCCCGTAAGATTGAAGGATGATTTGGGTAATGATTATCGTTCTACAGAACAAGTTGAAGCTACTTTCCATGCTAATGGCCTAGATATATGGTTGGTTGTTCGTCAGTCGGGAAATGGTGCTTCAGCGAATTTTCAAAATTTTTATGCGTACTCTTTAACTTGTTCCGGTTTAAATTCTGTGCCGGTGAAATCAATCGCTGGTCCGCCAGTAAAAGGTACTTGGACTCAAAACTGGGAAAGAGGAGCACTTAAGTTTTCTTGGGATGGCGCTAGAGCAGTAGCCGTAAACCACGTGAACGACTGGGCTTCTTATGATGAAGCAATAACTGTTTACGACTTCAATAATGCTTCCGGAGTTTTATCTAATGGTAAAGCAGTTGCTGGTAATTGGGGCGGATTTGGCTGGAGTGGTCCTACTTACGAAGCTATGTATGATTGCGAATGGGCGCCAGATAGCAAAGGCATTTATATTGTTCCTGCTGGAGGTGCCGCTCGATTATTATGGATGGATGCCTCATTGGCCACTGCCAATGCAATTTACTCTTCTATAAAAGTGGTAACCAATACAGTGGCCGCTCCTGGCGACTTAAAGTTAGGAGGTGATGGTAGATTGTATCAAGCTACTTTTAACAATAATCTTAACACTTATAGCTTCCCCACTACTGCAGATATGAATGCAGGTACCAATATTAGTGTGGGAACCTTAGCACTCGCGCGTGGTTCTAACTTAGGATTGTCGAATATGTTTGTTCCCCCAATCGATTATCTTGATATTCAAAATCCAATTGCAATGGATTGCAACGACGCACCTGTCAATCTTTCTGTGAATTGGTTTTGTAGAGGTGGTAGCGCCGAAGATCCTATAGGCAATCCAAATGGTTGGTCATCTAATTGTGGTGCTTGTATTACCGATGCTGCAAATGGAATTTTTAGTCCTGTGATTGCCGGACAAGGTACGCATGAAGTATATTATTCTAACGGGGCCACATGCTCAATTATAGATACATTAATTATAAATGTTGGTCCGTGTGGAGGTTGTTTAGATACAACTTTGGCACCTTCCATTCCTGCGGTTTGTAGCACGAACGGAACCATCAATTTAACTTTGTATCAAGGAACAGCTGCTGCTGGTGCTTGGTCTATTGTTTCAGGTGGTGGAACAGCAAATATCTCGGGAGGTAATACTTTCAATATTAACAATACTCCAGCAGGAAATTATGTGGTGCAATATACTGTTGCCAGTCAGCCAGGTGGTTGTGCAAATAATCCAGAAAGAACTTTTACAGTCATGAAACCAACTGTTACGTTGTCGCTTACCGATGAGGCAGCATGTATTAATGAAGCTGCATTTAATATAATTGGCGGTTCACCAGGTGGAGGTACTTACTCAGGAACAGGTGTTGGTGCATCACCTTCATTTAATCCGGGTACAGCAGGTGTTGGTCCGCATACCATTACTTATTCATACACTGATGGCAACGGTTGTACAAATACAGCAACAGATGGTATGACAGTAAATGCCTTACCAGCAGTAGCATTAACTTTAAGCGATGAGTCAGCTTGCGTAAGCGGATCGGCGTTTAACTTAGGCGGCGGTTCACCGTTAGGCGGAACTTACTCAGGAACAGGAGTAGGTGTATCACCAAGCTTTAATCCGGCTACAGCGGGATTAGGCGCACATACTATTACTTACACTTACACAGATGGCAACGGTTGCACAAATACAGCAACAGATG
>CAMDPJ010000029.1 GCA_945903925.1 Chryseobacterium gleum | reverse complement strand
AAAATAGCACAAGAAATGATGAGTGCTTTTTTCTTTCTTTCGGGCACTTTGGTGAAAAGCGCGAAAATGATGCCTATGGCAATCCACGTAAATGGAGAGAGGAGGAAACTAAGCACTTTAGAGATGATGAAAAACATTCTTCAAATTTAGAATAAGAATTGTAACAGCCGCATTTTTATTTACAAACGTAAGTTGCCAATTTGATGCAAATCATATCTTGTTATGTCCGCATTCAGGATAGAGTCGAAGTTCTTTGCCGCCCTTCAACTTCTAAATTATTTCTTATGTAAATTGCCATCACCGATAAGTTCTATTCGCCAGAGTGGACTTTTGAGCAGCACGCCTTAAAGAGATTTACGTGATTTTTGAGAGAATCAACGCTGTAGCACCCGACTGTTTCTGCAGGTAATGGGCCTGTTTTAATTTAATAGCAGTTTGCTTTTCTTTTGAAGCAAGTAGGTTGAGTAATTGATTTTCAAATTCTTGGTATTCTTTGAAAGTAAATCCAGTGCCTTCTTTAATCATGGCTGCGGCTTCGTCGAATTTTTGGTGTTTTGCACCAAATAAAACAGGTAATCCGAAGCTGGCGGGTTCTAAAATGTTGTGAATGCCTGCGTTGAATCCTCCACCAATAACAGCGAGGTTGGCGTATTGATAAAGCGAGGATAAAATGCCAATACAGTTGATGATGATGACTTGCGGACAAGCATTCGTTTCTTCTATATTACTCCATAAAACAGCATCGGGAAAGCGCTTTTGAAGTGTTTCAATGTTCTTGTCTTTTACTTCGTGAGGAGCAATGATGAGCACCGTGTTGTTGGGTAGCTTATTTTTAATTTGAAATAAAAAGTCGTTTTCTTTTTGCCACGTGCTGCCTGCTACAATCACCATCTTGTCTTGCAGTAGCTTTTCTAAATGATTGAATTTTTGAGGGTTTTTCGCCAACGAAAGAACCCTGTCAATTCTAGTGTCGCCAGCAATGGTGGTTTGAGTGATATTGTTTTTGTGAAGTATTTTTTGAGAGGCTTCGTCTTGCACAAAAAAGTGGGTAAAAGCTCGTTGTAGTCGGGTTAGAAACCATGTTCCCAAAGGTTTAAAGAAGACTTGTTCGGCTCTAAATTTTCCTGAAATAAGGTAAGTGGGCGTTTTCTTCTCGGCCAATAAAGAAAGCATGTTGAACCACAATTCATACTTGATGATGAAAACTCTTTTGGGGTTTATTTGATGGATGAACGGTCGCATTTTGCTCTTCAAATCCAAGGGTAAATAAGTTACCCAATCGGCCAACTCGTAGTTTTTTCTTATTTCATAGCCCGATGGAGAATAAAAGGTAAGCAGTATTTTTTCGTTGGGAAATTCCTTTTTTATTTTTTCAATCAACGGTCGGCCCTGCTCAAATTCACCCAAAGAAGCGCAGTGAAACCAGCTGATGATTTGTTCTCCATTTTCGTTGTGCGGTATAGAAGTCAAAAGATTAACCCTTCCTTTTACCCACTTGTTGGCTTTGGCATTGAAAAGCGCAGCGATTCTAATAGTTAGGCCGTAGAGCGATATTGAAAAATTGTAAAATAATTCCATGTTAAAATTCTTCTTCAGAGGTGTTGTTTAAAAATGGAATCATCCACCCAAATTGAATTCCGGCGGTAAAGTTAAAATGATTTTTGGTGTCGCTGCTATTGCTGTAATAGTTATATTTTCTAGTGTTTTGTAAAAAAGCTTCCTCGCAAAAGAGTTCAATGTAGCAGTTGATTCTCTTTTTGGGCCCAAAATGATTGAATCGAAATTGTTGTTTAATGGCGGCACCAATAGAAAGTTGATCATAGCCCTTTAGGTTGTTTTTGGTGAAATAGGCACTCGATTCATCAAATGTTTTGATGGATAAATGATGCTCAAGAATTCCTAATCCAACATTAATTTGAAGGCAATTGCCAGCCGAAATCGGAATAATTCTCCCCAAAGTAAAGTAGCCACTGTTTCCTCTAAACAGCGTTTGAATGTCGATCAAAGAGCCGTTGTCGGAAATAATCGATCCTTCGCTCGTTCTTAGTGCCGAGAATAAATCGGCGCCTGTGTATGCGCTAAACATAAACTGATATTCTAGGCCTAAAGTGTAGTTCTTTTTTTGAAACTGGTATGCCGATCCAATTCTGTTGATGTAATTGGTTTTAGCGCTTATTTCTTTGTTGCCAATACTGCCGCTGCAAGTTACGCAAAAAAGATGCCGAGGAAGGGCATTTTCCCCTTTCGCGAAAAGATGAAAAAGAATGAGTAGAAAACAACTTGTAAAAACTCTATTCATTAGCTTAAAATTGAGTTTAAAGTTAGGCTTAAATTATTATCTTCGCAGCAAATGTTTTTTATGACAGAAAATCCTGTGAAAGATATTAAGATGGTTGATTTGGCCACACAGTATCAAAGACTGAAGCCTCAGATAGATTCGGCCATGCAAAAAGTGCTCGACGAAACATCGTTTATTAGCGGCCCGGCAGTAAAGAATTTTTCTACTGAATTGGCCACCTATTGTGGTGTAAATCACGTGATACCTTGTGCCAATGGAACAGATGCTTTGCAAATTGCCTTGATGGCCTTGGGTTTAAAGCCTGGTGATGAGGTAATTACCTCGGCGTTTACCTTCATTGCTACTGCTGAAGTGATAGTTTTGTTGGGTTTAAAACCTGTGTTTGTTGATGTTCATGCCAATGATTTTACCATTAATGTAGAAGCGGTAGAGAAAGCCATTACCCCTAGAACGAAGGTGATAATGCCTGTTCATTTGTTCGGACAATGTTCTGATATGGAGGCGATTTTGGCTTTGGCCGCTAAGAAAAATTTATATGTGGTAGAAGATACCGCTCAGGCCATTGGAGCTCAATATACTTTTAGCGATGGTAGTGTAAAAAGAGCTGGAACGATGGGTTCTATTGGCACCACAAGTTTCTTTCCTTCTAAAAATTTAGGCTGTTTTGGTGATGGTGGTGCTTTAATGACAAACGATAAAGCATTGGCCGATTTGAGCAATCAAATTTCTAACCATGGATCTAGAGTGCGTTACTACCACGATGTGGTGGGTATTAACTCTCGCTTAGATTCTTTGCAGGCTGCGGTGTTGAACGAGAAGTTAAAACATTTAGATGATTTTAGTGCCCGCAGAAATAAAGCAGCCAGTTATTACGACAATGCTTTGAAAGCTGTTTCTGCGCTTGAAATTCCTGGAAGAGCAAAGAATTCTACCCATGTTTTTCATCAATATACTTTAAAAGTGTTGAACGGAAAGAGAGATGAATTGAAGGCTTTTTTAGAGAAAAAAGGAATTCCTGCAATGGTTTATTATCCTGTGCCTTTGCATCAACAAAATGTGTTTAAAGGAGTGATGGATGAGGTGAAGTTGCCTGTTACTGAGTTGTTGGCTCAGCAGGTTTTGTCGTTGCCCATGCATACCGAATTAAGCGAAGAGCAACTGAATTATATTTGTGCATCTGTTAAAGAGTTTTTTAATTAAGAAATTATGAATATTGCTGTTATTGGTACTGGTTATGTTGGTTTGGTTACAGGAACATGTTTTGCGGAAAGTGGAAACAATGTGATTTGTGTAGATATCAACGAGCAAAAAGTACAAAAATTAAAAGAAGGTATTGTGCCTATTTACGAGCCAGAATTGGATGTTTTGTTTGAAAGAAACACCAAACAAGGTCGTTTAAAGTTTACTACCGATTTGAAAGATGCGGTGAAGAAGTCGTCTATGATTTTCTTAGCTCTGCCAACACCTCCAGGTGAAGATGGCTCGGCCGATTTGTCGTACATTTTAGGTGTTGCCAATCAGTTGGGCGATATCATGGAAGAGTACAAAATTATTGTAGATAAAAGCACGGTTCCAGTAGGTACGGCAGAAAAGGTGACAGCTGCCATAGCCAAAAATGCGAAAGTAGAATTCGACGTGGTTTCTAACCCCGAATTTTTAAGAGAAGGATATGCGGTAGATGATTTTATGAAACCCGATAGAGTGGTGGTGGGTACATCAAGTGCTCGTGCCCGCAAGCAAATGGATGAATTGTATAAACCATTTGTTCGCCAGGGTAACCCTGTTTATTTCATGGATGAGCGTTCTGCCGAACTTACAAAATATGCAGCAAATTCATTCTTGGCAGCTAAAATTTCTTTCATGAATGAGGTGGCTAATTTGTGTGAATTGCTGGGTGCTGATGTTGATCAAGTTCGCATTGGAATGGGCTCTGATACCAGAATTGGCAAAAGGTTTTTGTTTCCTGGTATTGGATACGGTGGAAGTTGTTTTCCTAAAGATGTGCAGGCTTTGATAAAATCTTCGGAAGAGGTGAATTACGATTTCAAGATTTTAACTGCTGTTGAAGAAGTAAATGCGGTGCAAAAAACCATCATTGTACCAAAAATTGACGCTTATTTTAAAGGTGATTTAAAAGGTAAAACATTTGGTGTTTGGGGCTTGTCGTTTAAGCCTAATACCGATGATATTCGAGAGGCTCCAGCAATTTATGTTATTCAAGAATTGTTGAAAAGAGGGGCTAGTGTTAAAGCTTTCGATCCAGAGGGAATGGAAAACATGAAAAGCGTTTTCAAAAATGAAATTGAGTTTTGCGAAAATCAATATGAAGCGGTTTCTGGCGCCGATGCCTTGGTGATAGCTACAGAATGGTCGGTGTTTAGAGCACCCGATTTTGAGCAAATAGCTAAGTTGATGAAGAGAAAAGTGATTTTCGACGGAAGAAATTTATTCGATTTAGAAAGTATTGAAGCCAAAGGTTTCGATTACATCAGCATAGGAAGAAAACAAGTTTTAATCAACAAGTAAGTTTCGGAGCAATGAAAAAAAGAGTTTTAATTACCGGGGCAGCTGGCTTTTTAGGTTCACATCTTTGTGCACGATTTTTAAAAGAGGGCTATCACGTTATTGCTATGGATAACCTTATTACAGGAAATCTTAGAAATATTGAGGAGTTCTTTAAACTTGAAGATTTTGAGTTTTACCACCATGATGTAAGTAAGTTTGTTTTCGTGCCAGGTGAATTGCATTATATTTTGCATTTTGCTTCGCCTGCTAGTCCGATTGACTACCTTAAAATCCCTATTCAAACCTTAAAAGTAGGTTCGTTGGGTACGCACAATTTGTTGGGATTAGCGAAGGCTAAAAATGCAAGAATGTTGATTGCTTCTACTTCTGAAGTATATGGTGATCCAGATGTGCATCCACAACCCGAAACCTATTGGGGTAATGTAAATCCAATTGGTCCGCGTGGTGTGTACGATGAAGCCAAACGCTTTCAAGAAGCCATGACTATGGCCTATCATACTTTCCACGGATTGGAAACAAGAATTGTAAGAATTTTTAATACTTATGGTCCGAAAATGCGATTGAACGATGGCAGAGCTTTGCCAGCCTTTGTAGGACAAGCCCTTCGTGGCGAAGACATCACCGTTTTTGGTGATGGTTCTCAAACCCGGTCATTTTGCTATGTTGATGATTTAATTGAAGGTATTTATCGTTTGCTATTAAGTGATTACGCGCAACCAGTTAATATTGGCAATCCCGATGAAATTACCATTCGTGATTTTGCCGAAGAAGTAGTCAAATTAACGGGTACAGCATCTAAAGTTATTTATACCGATTTGCCAGTTGACGACCCTAAACAGCGTCAGCCCGATATTACAAAAGCTAAAGAAATTCTAGGCTGGCAGCCTAAGGTGAGTCGTTCTGAAGGTTTGAAAAAAACTTTAGAATACTTTAAATCTTTGCCGCAAGACGAACTCTTTAAAAAGGAATTGAATTTTGGAAACTAAAGAATATTTTGTTCATGAATCGTCTTATGTAGACGAAGGTGCCATAATTGGAAAAGGCACTAAAATATGGCATTTCAGTCATGTGATGGGGAAAACGGTGATTGGGGAGAATTGTAATCTCGGACAAAACGTGGTGATTTCGCCCGATGTTGTTTTTGGCAATAATGTGAAGGTACAAAATAACGTCTCTGTTTATACTGGAGTAGTGTGTGAAGATGACGTTTTTTTAGGACCATCGATGGTTTTTACCAATGTAATGAACCCTCGTTCTGCTGTAAACAGAAAGAACGAATACAAAAAAACAGTAGTAAAAAAAGGAGCTACTATTGGGGCAAATGCCACGATAGTTTGCGGAATAAACATAGGTGAGTATGCTTTTGTTGGCGCGGGTACAGTGGTGATTCGTGAAGTTAAACCTTATGCTATGCTGGTAGGCAATCCGGCCCGTCAAATAGGTTGGATGAGTGAACAAGGAGAGAAATTAAATTTCGATAAGAATGGCAAGGCAACTTGTTCTTTATCGGGAGATCAATATGAATTGAATAACAATATTGTAAATAAAATATCGAATGGCTGATAAAGTAAAATTTGCTGTTGTGGGATGTGGCCATATTGGCAAGCGTCACATGGAGATGATAGAAAGAAATCCGGAGGCCGAATTGGTGGCTTTTTGTGATGTGCTCGATAAAGAAAAATTAAACATCGATCCTAAGTTTACTCAGCCTTATTTTACAGATGTACAAGAAATGCTTTCGTCTGTTAAAGAGATTGATGTGGTAAATATTTGTACACCCAATGGTTTGCATGCCGAGCAAAGCATTACTGCTTTAAGCAACAGAAAACATGTGGTGTGTGAAAAGCCAATGGGCCTAACGAAGAGTGAGTGCGAGAAGGTGATAGAGAAAGCTTTAAACTATTCTAAAAAGGTGTTTTGCGTAATGCAAAATCGTTATTCTCCGCCTTCAGTATGGTTGAAAGATGTGGTGCACAATAACCGATTAGGTGACATTTATTTGGTGCAATTGAATTGCTATTGGAACAGAGACGACAGATACTACAAGAAAAGTGCGTGGAAGGGAACAAAAGATATGGATGGTGGTACTTTGTTTACACAGTTTTCTCACTTTATAGATATTATGTATTGGTTGTTTGGTGATATTATCGATATCAATGCTCGTTTCGAAGATTTTTGTCACCAAGAATCTACTGATTTTGAAGATACAGGAATCGTAAATTTCAAATTTGTAAATGGCGGAGTGGGTACTATTAACTATTCAACTGCCGTGTACAATTCAAATTTAGAAAGTAGCATTACCATAATTGGTTCTAAAGGAAGTATAAAGGTGGGCGGACAATACATGGATAAAGTAGAATATTGCAATATTCAAGATTATGCAATGCCCGAGCTGGCGCCGGTAAACGCACCAAATGATTACGGCGATTATAAAGGATCTGCCGCCAATCATCATTATGTAATTGAAAATGTAGTGAACACCATTAAACGTGGTGATTATGTTACTACGAATGCTTTAGAAGGCTTAAAAGTAGTAGAGATTATTGAAAGAATATATGAATTAAAACAGAATAATAAGTAGATTATGATTGCAGAAAAAATTGCCAAAAAAGAGGCGAAAATGGCATTAATTGGTTTAGGTTATGTAGGCTTACCAATTGCCTTAGAGTTTGCACGAAAAGCAAAAGTTGTAGGTTTCGATATCAATCAAGCTAGAGTTGATTTGATGAGGAAAAATATCGATCCTAGTAATGAATTAGAAGCGAAAGATTTTGAAGGTTGCGACATTCATTTCTCGGCAGATTTAAATGATTTGAAAGACGTTAATTTTTTCATCGTAGCAGTGCCCACTCCTATTGATCAGCACAATTTACCCGATCTAAAACCTTTGCTGTCGGCTTCAAAAACGGTAGGTAAAGTGTTGAAAAAAGGAGATTATGTGGTGTTTGAATCTACTGTTTATCCTGGCTGTACCGAAGAAGATTGCGTACCCGTTTTAGAACAAGAATCGGGATTGAAATTTGGTGTTGATTTTAAAGTGGGATATTCTCCAGAGAGAATCAATCCGGGTGATAAAGAACATACTTTAGCTAAAATCGTGAAAGTAGTATCTGGTTCTGATAAAGAATCGGCAGCAGAAATAGCTAAGGTTTACGGTATGGTTATTACTGCAGGTATTTATCAAGCATCTTCTATTAAGGTAGCTGAAGCAGCAAAAATAATTGAGAATACGCAACGTGATGTGAACATCGCTTTGATGAATGAATTGTCGTTGATTTTCTCTAAAATGAATATCAACACTTATGAAGTATTAGAAGCAGCAGGCACTAAATGGAATTTCTTGAAGTTTTCTCCGGGTTTAGTAGGCGGACATTGTATTGGTGTTGATCCGTACTACCTTACTTACAAAGCAGAAGAATTAGGTATTCATGCTAAAATAATAACATCAGGACGAGCAATAAATGATGCTATGGGCGCTCACTTGGCGCGTTTGGCGGTTAAAAAAATGGTGGTCAACGGAAAAGATTTATCCAAGGCTCGCGTGCTTATAATGGGTACTACTTTTAAAGAGAACGTTACAGATATTAGAAACTCTAAAGTAGCCGATGTGGTGAATGAATTGAAATCGTTTGCAGTAAATTTGGAGGTGCATGATCCTCATGCAGATGCTCATGAAATTTTAGAAGAGTATGGCTATGATTTGGTTCCCGAAATTACAGGGAAATACGATGCTATTATTGTAGCTGTTAATCACCTTGAATATGTTGGTTTAGGTGACGAATTCTTTGGCAAACATTTCAACGAAAAAGGAGTTTTGGTTGATGTTAAAGGTATTTACAGAAATAAAATTTCGGTTGCCGATTATATTAGTTTTTAAGTTATGATTTTAGTTACTGGAGGTACTGGATATATTGGATCACACACTGTTGTAGAGCTTATTAAAAGTAGCTACGAGGTTGTGATAGTGGATAATTTATCTACGTCTGATAAATCTGTTATTGATGTAATTAAAACCATTACTGGAGTTAGAGTGCCCTTAGAAATTATAGATGTTACCGATTTGACTGCATTACTCACTATAGCGGATAAATACAAAGTGGATGCTGTGGTGCATTTTGCGGCGCATAAAGCGGTGAAAGAATCGGTTGAAAATCCTCTTAAATATTATAATAATAACTTAAGAGGAATGATTAATGTACTTTATTTGATGGAGAAGTTAGAGTGTACAAAGCTGATTTTTTCTTCCTCTTGTACTGTTTATGGAGATGTTCAAAAAGTACCCGTTGACGAAACTTTCCCAGTTCAAAAACCTTTTTCTCCTTATGGAAAAACGAAGAAGGTGTGTGAAGAAATGATTGAAGATGTTGTTGCTGTCGGGAAATTAGAATGTATTTCATTGCGCTATTTCAATCCTATTGGTGCTCATACTACACTGCTTTTGGGCGACAATCCTAAAAACATGGATAACATCATGCCGCTTATTTTAAAGGTGGCCAAAGGCGAAATTGCGCAGCTTACGGTGTACGGTGATGATTACGAAACAAAGGATGGCACATGCATTAGAGATTATGTTCATGTTATGGATATTGCTGCGGCACATGTGTGTGCTTTAGAAAGAATGATTGCTAAACAAATGGACAAGAAATTAGAGTTTTACAATCTTGGTTCTGAGGCAGGATATAGCGTTTTTGAGCTTATTCATACCTTCGAAAAGGTGAATGCTATCAAAGTGAATTATCAAATTGCAGGAAGAAGAAAAGGGGATATAACTCAAATTTACTCTGATTCTACTTTGGCTAAAAATAAATTAAATTGGACTCCCAAGTATTCTCTGGACGATATGATCTCTTCTGCTTGGGAACGCGATATAAAGTATGTAAAATAAAAATAAAATGAGTATACAAAAGAATATATTGATTACCGGTGGGGCTGGATTTATAGGCAGTCACTTAATTCGGTATTTTGTGAATACTTATCCTCATTATTTTATTGTGAATGCCGATAAGCTTACTTACGCAGGTAATTTAAGTTCTTTAGATGATATCAAAGATGCAGCAAATTATGCATTTGTAAAAGCAGATATTTGTGATGAAAAAGGCATTCAAGAAATTTTCGATACTTATCAAATAACTCATGTTATTCACTGCGCCGCAGAATCGCATGTTGATCGCTCTATATTAAATCCTTTAGAGTTTGTGCAAACCAATGTTATTGGCACTGTAACAATGCTTAACGTAGCTAAAAACAATTGGAAAGATGAAAAAGAACATTTGTTTTATCACATTTCTACCGATGAGGTGTATGGCACTTTGGGGGAAACAGGAAAATTTCTAGAAACTACTTCTTATGATCCGCGCTCTCCTTATTCAGCCAGCAAGGCTTCGTCTGATCATTTTGTGCGCGCTTACCACGAAACTTTTCATTTACCTGTGGTATTGAGCAACTGTTCTAACAATTACGGTCCATGCCAATTTCCAGAAAAATTAATTCCGCTTTGCATTCAAAATATTATAAATAATAAGCCTTTGCCTATCTATGGTAAAGGTGAAAATGTGCGCGATTGGCTGTATGTGCAAGATCATGTAGAGGCTATTGATTTGATTTTTCATGATGGAAAAAATGGAGAAACGTACAATATTGGCGGCGACAACGAATGGCAGAATATCACATTGGTAAAGGCGCTTTGTAAAATAATGGATAACAAATTAAGCAGGGCTCCGGGTACATCTGAAAAACTAATAACCTACGTGAAAGACCGGCAGGGACACGACATGCGTTATTCTATCGATTTCACTAAATTAAATAATGAATTGAGTTGGAAGCCAAAAGCTCAGTTTGAAAGCGGCTTAGAACTAACAGTTGATTGGTATCTCGCCAACCAACAATGGGTTGATGGTGTTGTTTCGGGGGATTATAAAAAATATTACGCTACACAATACGAATCAAGATAAATATATAAGAATGAATTTTCATAATACAGATATCAGCAAAAGCACTTTTTTAGTTACAGGTGGTGCAGGCTTTATTGGCTCGAACATCGTTAAATATTTAGTGAAACACAATGCAGGAGTGATTCGCATTGTAGATAATTTATCTAATGGTTATTTAGAAAATATTGAAGAGTTCTTGTCTCTTCCCAATGTTGTTTTCTACGAAGAATCATTGGTGGATATGATGGTGTGCGAAAAAGTAGTGCAAGGCGTTGATTACGTCATTCATCAAGCCGCTTTAGGCTCTGTGCCGCGCTCTATCAACAATCCTATCGCTACTAACGAAGCCAACGTTAGTGCTTTTTTAAACTTGCTTACTGCAGCCAAAGATGCTAATGTAAAAAGAATGGTTTTCGCCAGCTCTTCTTCGGTCTATGGCGATAGTCCGGTAATGCCAAGAACCGAAGATCAAATCGGAAATCCTTTATCACCTTACGCGGTATCAAAACAAGTAGATGAGTTGTACGCCAAAGTGTTCTATCGCGTATATAAATTCCCTGTAATGGGGTTGAGATATTTTAATGTTTTCGGTCCGAATCAGAGTCCGAATGGACCGTACGCCGCAGTTATCCCTATGTTTATGAATGCTTTGCTCTCTAATCAATCACCTACCATTCATGGCGAAGGAGATCAGTCTCGAGATTTTACGTATATCGATAACGTGGTACAAGCCAATATTAGAGCTTTATTCACTCAAAAAGAACAAGCTTTTGGAGAAATGTTTAACGTTGGTTATGGCGAAGCTACTTCTATATTAGATTTGTTTGCGATGCTAAAAACAGCTGTTAATTCTACTTTAGAGCCCGAATTTGTGGCTCCACGCGTAGGTGATGTTAAAGATTCTTTGGCCGATATATCTAAAGCTAAAAAGCTTTTGGGATACCAACCACAGGTAAGTATTAATGTTGGTTTAGCAGAAACTATTGCATGGTTCGAAAGCAAATATTTTCAAAACAAAGCTTAAATGTTTAGCTTCTTCAAAAAGAAAAAGAAAGAAATTATTTTACCTCCTATTGATGCTAAGTTGATAGGTGTTGATATGCATTCTCATTTAATTGCAGGTATTGATGACGGCGCGCAAACCTTAGATGAGTCGGTGACATTGGTGAAAGGATTGAAAGAATTTGGCTTTCATTCTTTCTATACAACACCACATGTGATGTCGGATTTTTACCGCAATTCATCTGCCACTATTTTACAAGGTGCTAAAGATTTGAATGATCGATTAGTTGCTGAAAAAATTGAAACAATAATTAAGACTTCTGCAGAATATTATTTTGATGAAAATTTCGCAAAGCTGGTGCACGAAAATGACTTGTTACCTATTAAAAATGAGTATATTCTTTTCGAGTTTTCTTATTTAAACGAGCCCGAAAATCCCTTTCCCTTAATTCATAAAATAAGAGATATGGGTTACAAACCAGTGTTAGCTCATCCCGAAAGATATCCTTTTTATTTTGGTCGACCAGAGGCTTTGCGAGTTATTCGCGAGCATGGAGTTTATTTTCAAATTAATATCAATTCTTTGGCCGGCCATTACGGTCCGCAATCTACTCATGCTGCTCACTTGATGATTGATGAAGGGATAGTTGATTTCTTAGGAACCGACATTCATAAAGCTTCGCATCTTCCTATTATCGAAAGGGCTTTGTGTACTGAGCACATGCATAGATTGGTGGAGTCGGGAAGGTTGATGAATTCTCAGTTGGTGTAAAAATATCTAGGGCAATAGTTCCTTCGGGGTACCTCAGGATGACATACTGGGTAAGTATTGCTTTTCAAGAATAATTGTCATCCTGAGGTACCCCGAAGGAACTATTGCCCTATTTGTAAAATAAGTATTAAGAAATTCCTTCTGTAGACATCGCTCTATCTACTTTTTTTACCAATCCTTGTAATGTTTTGCCCGGACCAACCTCAATGAATTTAGTCGCTCCACCTGCAATCATATTGATGACAGTTTGTGTCCATTTCACTGGAGCAGTTAATTGTATCAATAGGTTTTGTTTGATGGCTGTTGGGTCGGTAACGGCTGAAGCTGTTACGTTTTGATAAACCGGACAAATTGGAGTATTGAAAGTTGTAGCGTCGATAGCCGCCGCCAATTCTACTCTTGCTGGTTCCATTAATGGTGAGTGAAATGCGCCTCCAACTGGAAGTAACAATGCTCTTTTAGCTCCTGCTTCGGTTAGTTTAGCACAGGCCGTTTCAACGGCCTTGTTTTCGCCAGAGATAACTAGTTGTCCCGGACAGTTATAGTTCGCCGCAACAACTACTCCGTCGATGGTTTTACATACATCTTCTACCACATTGTCTTCTAATCCTAAAATAGCAGCCATTGTTGATGGATTGATTTCACAAGCTTTTTGCATTGCCTGAGCACGCACGAAAACCAATTTCAATCCGTCTTCAAATGAAATGGTTTTGTTGGCTACCAAAGCAGATATTTCGCCTAATGAATGTCCGGCAACCATACCTGGTTGGAAGTCTTGGAGAGTGAGAGTGAGGATTACAGAATGCAAGAAGACAGCAGGCTGAGTTACCTTAGTTTGTTTCAAATCTTCTTCTGTTCCGTTGAACATTATTTCGGTAATGTTAAAGCCTAAAATTTCATTGGCTCTATCAAATAATTTTTTTGCTTCAGGATTCGAATTGTACAATTCTTTACCCATTCCTGGGAATTGAGCTCCTTGTCCGGGAAATACGTAAGCGTTCATAGTATTTAGTTCAATGTTTAAAGTTCAATGTTTAATGTAATGAAGAAGAAATCAATTTTATAAATTCACTTCTTGTTTCTTGTTTTTCAAAGGCGCCTTTAAAGGATGAGGTAGTAGTAACACTATTTTGCTTTTGTACACCGCGCATTTGCATGCACATATGCTGCGCTTCAATAACTACAGCTACTCCCACAGGATTTAATGTTCTTTGAATACATTCTAAAATATCGGTAGTCAATCTTTCTTGTACTTGCAATCGGCGAGCGTAAGCATCAACAACACGAGGTATTTTACTTAAGCCAACAATTTTCCCTGTTGGAATATAAGCAATATGTGCTTTACCAAAGAAAGGTAGCATGTGGTGTTCGCACAACGAATACAATTCAATGTCTTTAACAATAATCATTTCATTGTGATCTTCATTGAAAATGGCCGATTGCATTATTTCATCGGGATTTTCATCATAGCCTTTTGTAAGGTATTGCATTGATTTGGCAACTCTTTCGGGAGTTTTAAGCAATCCTTCTCTTTCGGGGTTTTCACCTATTATTTTAAGAATCTCTTTGTTGAATGCCGCCATTTTTTGTGTGGCTTCTTCATTGTATTCTTCGTGTCTTTTGTAGTTTCCCATTAGCCAAAATATTCTACCGAGTTATTTTCTGTTTCTTGCACCTTCACACTATGAAGAATGCAGCCCAATGCCTCTACTGGTTGCTTAATTTGCTTCCAAATTTCAATGGCCAATATTTCAGTTGAAGCCATTTTACCTTTCATAAAAGGCACATCTAAATTGATGTTTTTATGGTCTAAAGGTTCAACAATTTTATCTCTCAAAATAGAACTCAATTCTTTTAGATCTATCAAGAAACCTGTTGTTTCATTGATTTCTCCTTTTACGGTAACAAACACTTCGTAATTATGTCCGTGCCAATTGGTATTGGCACATTTGCCAAATACTTCAACATTTTTTTCTGCACTCCAGCTTTCGTTGTAAAGCTTGTGAGCGGCGTTGAAGCGTTCTCTTCGGGTAAGGTAAATCATGGTTTCTCTTTTAGTGAGGCAAATATACAAGATTGTTCTC
>CAMDPJ010000028.1 GCA_945903925.1 Chryseobacterium gleum | reverse complement strand
ACCCTGCAGTAAGCACCGACGATCCCGATGTAGAGTTATCAGGTATAATAAACGAACCCTGCATGAGCAAAGAAACTGCTTGCTTTGCTTTTTCACTATCACCAACAATATTATCGGCCACTATTTCTGTAGCATGCGCATTGGCATTGTTTAATTCTAAATCTAAAGAAGTGTTAGGTTTCCACAAATTTCCTTTCATATACATCACAACATCTACCGGAACATTGGTATTCATTTCTTCTATTTGCGTGGGCGTGTATTTTACAGGATCCATGATGGTACTCACTCTTGTGCGCACTGTGTAAACAGCTTTCAAATCAACATCGGCTTCCATAGGGTCGCCATGCCAAACAACAGTGCCGCCTCTGCTCACCTTAAACTTTTTACCCAAGAAATTTTTCACAGTAAAAAAGTATTCTCCTTTGTCCACTTCGTAAATTCCGTTCATGGTAAATTTACCGTTTGTATTGATTTGAAATTGCATATCAGCATTGCCTTGGGCAACAATCTCATCGCCCACGCGTGAATCGAAAATAAGCTGCACCCTTGCATCAGGCGTTACATGAATATCTAGGGCCATATCTAACCAAGGTATATCCACCATATTTCTTGATTTACTATCTTTTTTAAGTGTGTCTTTAGGATTTACAAAATCAACAAAATCGAACATTGGCAAATCTTCTTGCTGATCGAGCGGTAAAACCAATACGGTATAATCTACTGTATTGAAAGATCGTTCATACTTTTCGGTGCTTAAATTGGCGTACATAGTAATGTTCGATGGAGAACCCCCAATCATAATATCGCCACTCACAAAAGCTTTTCCGTAGTAATTTTTGTTGTGCGACAAATCGGTATTGAGCCCCATTAATTTTTTAGTATCGATACTTAAGTTGAAATAAAAATCGTGAAAGCTGTTGTGCGTAATCACGCCATTGATGTGTCCGATTCCTTCATTTTTCACCGTATTGTAATAAGGAGCAAAAGCCTTCACTGTAAAGTTCTCGAAGTAAATTCCATCTTCTTTAAAATACACTTTATCGTTTAAATCGTAAGCTACGTTTAGGTAATCTACGGTTGGTGTAAAATCTTTAAACTGCAGTTCACCTAAAACAACCGGACTCTCTAATTCTCCCGTAATGTTTAGTTTTCCGTAAACTTTGGCTTTGTTGATTCCCGACAACACCCCATCGAAGTAAGGTTGTAACAAAGAGATTCTAAAGTTTTTAAAATCGACTTCACAGTTGAGTTGGTCTTTCTCTTTAAACGGAAAATAATCGCCCGTTAATTTCAACAAATAACCATCCACATCGTTACCTGCAGTGATTCGTTTTACTTTAAGATCTAAACCTATTTTTTGTTCTTCAAAAGAATAAGAAGTATTGATAACAGTTTCTCCAAATGGCTGATTGTTCATTACCAAATCTTTAAGAATTAGCGATGAATTCACTTTGGGATTGCTGAGAGCTGAAGCCACATCGACATTACCCGTAACGCTGCCTGTAACTTTAACAGAAGGCAAAACTAATTTTAAAAACTCAAGAGAAACACCATTGAAATCGAAACGCAAAACATCTTTATCTTTTGAGCCTAGTTTACCTTGAACAAACAATGTTTTGTCGTTCATGTTGAGTTGTAGATTATTTATTTCGCCCTCGGTAGCATTCCACACCACACTATTTTCTTTATTAAGTTTCCACAATCTGTTTTGCAAATAAAAATAAGTATCGTTAAAATTTAGGGACACACTATCTATTGCTTTAAACACTGCACGCGCACCAATGTGTGCATCATTTTTAAGAGAATCGGCATCGTTGTTCCAATCGCAGGTGAAGTCGGCTGTATTTTTAGCTATCGCAGCTATAAAATCAAAATGATTAAGTGGGATTTTACTACCTGGATAAATTTTCTCTGCTTTTAATTGTAGAACGTACTCACCATTTAAATTAGGATGCGAAGAAAGAGAAAACTGCTTCACATTCAAGCCAGGAAAAGAAGAACTATCTGTGTGCAAATCGAACATCAATCCGCTTTTATCAGAATATCCAAGCACAGCTTCAGTGTTTTTCTCCAAATAAATATCGGGTAGAAACAAACGTTGTATCTGTTTAAAATTATCAATTTTAAAACTGATGTTTACGTTTTTATTTTTTTCTGCCACCACTTTTTGAGGCAGAACTTCGTTGGCAAACTGTTGAAAATAGTTAACCACCAAATCAGGTAATTTTTCGATACTAAAATCTCCCCACACCGAAACATCGGCCACCGTACTGCTTAAATCTAAACGACGACCGTATTTATTTTGCGTAGTTAGAAACTGAATCTTACCAAAATTCTCATCAAACATGCCTTCTTTCCAACGCACACTATCTAAAAATGCATTACCTCTAATTTCATCGATAGAGTTACCCGATAATTCAACCGAAGCGATGGCAGAAACCATTAAACTGGTATCTCTTTCAAGAAAATGGAGTCGGGTTAAATTCGCTTTGTTTATACGAGTATTAAAATTATACAATACACTGTCTTTCTTTGCATTTACTTCACCATCGAAATCGAAATCAAGATTTTTATCCTTAACAGAAAGTTTTCCTGCAAAATACTTATCGTGGGCAGAAGCATCTACTTTAATGTTTTTGTAATTGTATCCATTGAAATCGAAAGAATGAATATTTCCATTGAAGGTGGCATTGGGTGAATTTCCAAAGTAGATTTTAGTAGAACCGTTAACGCTTACTTTGCCCAATAAATCATTAGAAAGGAGTCGGCCCAATTCGAAAGAAGGAACATTAATATCTCCATAAAGTTGGTGGCCTGTTTTTTTATTTACGCTCAACTGCACATCGCTAAAAACCTCTCCAAGCCTAGTTTTCAATTTACCGTTGGCCACAAATTCATTAATGAATCCAGTAAACTCACCGCTAAAATTGATCGTACCTAAAGTATTCACCATCGCAGGAATTTCTATGCTTTCAAAATGGCCACCAATAGGAAAAGTGAGTTTACTTAAATCGTAATAATCAGAAGTAAACTGATGTAAATCGGCATAAATAAAAGTGTTTTCAATTTCAGGCAAGCCCTCCATTTCTATTGTTCCGTTAAGTAAGGTATTGTTGCCTATACGCAAAAAAATATCGTTCAATCGCAAAGAGCTTACTCTACCCACAACCGTTCCTTGCAATTTAACATGTTCATTCCACCCAATAAGAGAAGGCACAAAAAAACCAATGTCGCTCATTAAAACATCTGATTGAAGTACCAAAATTTTCATTTTTACCCTATCAATGAAATCAGAATAGGCAGAATAGTCGCTGCATTTAAAGCTCACATTTCCCTTGAAAAATGTTTTATTGTAGGAAATATCTAAATTTTGAAGCAACAATTCTTTAGATGAATTCTTCACAATAGCATTAAGATGATGCAAGGCAAAGCCACTTTGATCATGTAAACTAAGTCCACGTATTTTAGCCATTATGCTATCGCCAGCATAGGTAAGTTTGTCGATATTTCCATTAATATTTCGAACATTGAGGTGACTAAAATCTATACCTAAAGGTGTGCTTGCAGTATTTTCATTGTTAAACCGAAAATTGAATTTTTTAAGTGACAATTGTTGAGAGGAAATGCGCCATTGGGGAGTGGGCGTAGTATCATTTTTATCCACCCATTCACCTAAGAACAATGAAAAGGTATTGATGCTATCACCTTTATACACCTTAATGTCCATCAACCCTTCGTTCAGTTTAAGTAAACGTGAATCTATAAAATGTTTATCTAGTCCAAAGCTATCTATATCGAATACCAGCTCATTAACAAAAAGTAAGGTGTCGCCTCTATAATCTTTAACCAGCAGTCCGTCTAAAGCCAATGCTCTATCTAAAAATTTAATGTCAACACCTTCCAAACTTATTTTAGATCGGTGATCTTTATTGATGTAATTAGCAATTTTTTGAACCAAATAGGTTTGAAAGCTTGCGCTTTTAAAAATGCCGTAGGCCAAAGCAACTAGCAACAGTAGAAAAATAGTAAAGCCTAAAAGAAAGCGTTTCCACCACTTCTTTTTTTTCTTAGGTTTTATATTTTCTGTTTCTTGATCCATTAGCAATTGTACTAAAATAACCATTTATGTTTAAGCCTAACATTTTGACCGTTAAATAGATTTAGGAATTCACTTAGTGCTCAATATCTCACCTTAAATATTACTGCGGGGTAAATCGTATTTTTAAGTTTTAAACGGAAAATTATCTTATTTCGGCTTTCATTCACTTCTTTTGTGCACTACCTTAAATTTAATGAAGGGATTTGAATCTACATTCAAATTCGTTTTACGGGCACTTGACTGCAGAAATAAGTGAAGTAATGGGGATTTTGCAGGTGCTAAACTTCTACAAACTAACTCTCAACTGTTTTCCTTTAACCAAAACGCTTTTATTTCCCAAGCCGTTTAGTTTGTTTAGTTGAGCTACAGTGATGCCGTATTGAGCTGCTATTTTATAGGGATAATCACCTTTTTTCACGGTGTGGTAAACCAATCCTTGCGGACGAACAGTAAAACCTGATTTTGTTTTTTTAATAACAACTGCTTCACTTACCAATTCTCTTTTTTTCAAATCAATAACGTATCTAGGATTTACAGGAATTCCTTTGAAACGCATTTCGAAATGCAAATGACTTCCGCGTGAGCGACCCGTATTACCGCCTAAACCAATTAATTGTCCGGGGTCCACAATATCACCAGGCTTAACATCAATGTGAGACAAGTGAGCATAAACAGTTTCAAATCCGTTGTAATGCCTAATAACAATTACATTACCAAAACTGCTATAAAATGTAGCTACACGCACCATGCCCACAAAAGCTGCCTTTACAGTGTCTCCTGTTTCTAAATCGATATCGATGCCGTTGTGCATTCTGCCATCACGTGCACCAAACAGTGAAGTAATAATTCCATCAGCTGGCATCACAAATCCGCAAAAGTTCATAGAATCTGTTAAAGCAAAATTGAAGGTGGTATCGTGCGCAGATAAACTTGGTGAATAACAATTAGGATGTTCTGTATCCCAAAAAGTATATAGTTCATGCGCCGGATAAGGAGTAGTATCTATTGGCAATTGATAAAAAGCTTGCGTTGCCATTAATTTTTTGTTCAAAGCATCTAACACTCTTGTAGAAACAGAATCAGTTTCCAATAAAGAATCAATGATGCTTACCAAACGCTCGCGAGACAAAGAAGTGTTTTGAATATAGCTTACAAAGGCGTCTTCCGAACTACTTTCGCCTGCCGAATTTTCAGCTCCCGATGAGTTCGAGGAAAACAATAGTAATCCAAGTATAAAAGTTATATTTAAAAATAAAATTTTCATTATCCCTTGGCAGTTTTACTTGAGGGAGCCGCAAGATAGTAAAATTATTGTAAGCGCCAAAACCTTGAATTAAAAAGGTTACAATTATTTAACAAAAACCCTGTAATACGAGCTATTCAGAAGTACACTCGAGTATTTACCATGTGCACCAAATTGTATTTTATATTCTCCTTTATTAAAGTTTACAGGCAATACGTATGCAATGGTGTTGCCTGTTACAAAATCACTTTCTAAACATTTTGTAACCCAAATCGGATTTTCATGATCTCCTTTTTCATTTACGAAAACCGCGTAAATATCACAATAAGTAGAATCGTATTTTAAGTCTTTATCGAATGGATTAAGCACCTTTAACTCACCTTTAAATTCTTCTCCTTTGTTAAATTCCAACTCTTTTTCCTCTATCTGAAATGTGAGGTATCCATAAGTTTTTAACGATGGCACCAATTCGTAAAAAACGCTATCGTTGTTAAAATATTCGGCTGTGCATCCTTCGAAACGCGATAAACCCACCGTCATGGCAGCTTTACCTTGCATCTCTTTTTGAATAGGCCATTTGTCGTATTGATTTCTTCTGTACCAATAAGAATTTAAAGTGATGGAGGGCCGATTGAAATAAAAATAGTATTTCGATGCTTTTTGATAATTGTTGCAAAACACTAAATTTCTGTCTCCTGCTCTCTTGTTAATTTCTTCGTAATATTCTCTTCCTCTTCCAAACTGTTCCGTAACCAAAAATATTTTTTTATCGATAGGCGAAATCAAGAAAATTCTAAAAAGAAAAAGAACAGAAACCACCACCATAGATGAATATTTCACCACTGCATTTAGCTGCTCTTGCAAAGATGCATGCACCAACAACAAGGCAGAAATGTAGCCCATAGCCACCCAATTGGCTTCAATGAAAACCCTAAACGAATTGAGAAAAAAGAAAAGAAAAAAGCCTAGCGCCGCCCACTTTAAAGTTGTAGCAAAAGGAAATTGTATGGAGCGAATTTTAGCAAAAAACAAAATCATCAAAACCGGACCGCAAAACACCAACTGACCCAAAACATAATCTGTTGTGTATCTTAATTCATAATGCCCCTTTACTCTATCAAACAAATGAAAACGTACCGACACAAAATCGTTTTGTATTTGCCACCAAATGTGGGGGAAGAAAAGCAGCAGCGACAAAAAGAAAACCAAATAAAACGATTTTCTAGTTAACAATTTATAATTAGGAATCAATGTAAAAATCACTAACAATAAACCGTGATATTTACTAAACATTAATGCCGCAATCACTAAAGAAAGTGCTACAATATTTTTTACAGAATCTTCTTCTAAATACTTTTTAAATCGATACAAGTACCAAGTACCAAACAACAACATAGGTACATCGGGCGCAGAAATAAAGCCCAATGCATGAAAGGCTGGCACCGTTAAAAACAAAAAGAAAAGTTGTGCTGTTCTTTTAAATTCGGTAAGCTGAAACAATATCCATAAAGTAAGAGAAGAGGCAACAACGGTAAAAAATCGAATAGATATTTCGTTTTGAAAAAGCCATCCTCCGGCTTTTATCATTAAGGCAATCATGGGCGGATGATCGAAATATCCCCAATCAATAAATTTAGCATATACCCAATAATAGGCTTCGTCATCAGCCAAGGGCGTAAATACAGAAACAATAAAATTAAGCAGAAACCAACCCAACACATAAACCAATGCTTTTTGCTTTTCGCTATAATTATTTATCATAAGCGTAAAAATAAGTAATATTGAAAGATGAAAGTGGAAAAAATTTTTGAACTCACCGGGCACCACGCAGCCATCTACTGCATTGAAAAAGGCATTGGTAAAAACACTATTTTTTCGGGCAGCGGAGATAAAATCTCAACCGCTTGGGATTTAGAAAAACGCGAAAACATTCCTTTTACCATTCAAAATAAGGCTGCAGTTTTGGATATTAAATATGTGGAGAAATACAACTACTTGCTTATCGGACTCTTCAATGGAAACCTGCATGTAATTGACACTTTAAACAAGAAGGAAATTAAGTTTATTCCTTACCACAAAGAGGCTTTATTCCATATCAACTACGATGAAATTCACGACAGATTCTTTTTGCTAAGTGGTGATGGAACAGTTTCGGTTTGGAGCAACGACTTCAAACTCATGAAATCTATTGCAGTAGCGAAAGACAAGATTCGAAGCATGGAAATTCAATCTCAAAAAGGAATTGCTGTTTTGGCTTGTGGCGATGGTTTTGTGCGTATCATGAATTTATTTACGCTTGAAATAGTTCATGAATTTTTAGCCCACGACAAAGTAAATATCGCTCGCTTCCACCCTACTAAAAATGTTTTGATTACTGGTGGTAAAGACGCTATGCTAAAGGTTTGGAACACCGAGGTAAATTACCAACACGTGCTTACCATACCAGCACACAACTGGGCACTGTATGGCATTTTGTTTAGTCCCGACAACAAATATTTAATTACCTCTTCTCGCGACAAAACCATGAAAATATGGGATGCTCAAACTTTGGAATTAATTGAGCGTATCGATTACAGAAGCCACAAAGGCCACACCCACTCTGTTAATTGCCTGCACTGGCCGGAAGGGGAAAATTTCTTTATTAGTGGCGGAGACGACAAGAAAATTATTGGGTGGAGGATAGAATAATCAGCCATTTTTAATGGTGATAAAATCATCTATAAAGTAAGAATAAAAAGATTTATTTTTACCCCATGTCTTTAAACCTCGATCCTAAGAAATTTATCATCATTAAAGGTGCCCGTGTGCACAACTTAAAGAATATCGATGTGGTTATTCCGCGCGATAAACTAGTAGTTGTAACTGGTTTATCGGGTTCGGGAAAATCATCTCTGGCCTTTGATACCATTTATGCTGAGGGACAAAGACGCTATGTAGAGAGTCTTTCTTCTTATGCACGTCAGTTCTTAGGAAAGATTGATAAACCCGATGTTGATTACATTAAAGGCCTATCGCCTAGCATCGCTATTGAACAAAAAGTAACTACCAAAAATTCGCGTTCTTCTGTTGGTTCGGCCACAGAAATTGGCGAATACCTGCGTATTCTTTTTGCACGAATTGGTAGAACTTATTCTCCTGTTTCGGGCAAAGAAGTGAAGAAACACAAGGTGCAAGATGTGATTGATTTTATTAAATCGCATGAAGACAAACGCGGACTCCTGCTCGCTCCGGTGAAAATGGAGGATACGCCGCCGAAAGAGTTCTTACAAGAATTAATTAAAGAAGGTTTCGAAAGAATTAAATACAAAGATGAAGTCATTAGAACGGAAGAGCTCGTTGATGATATTAAGAAATTTGAAAGCAGCGAAGATTTATTTGTAGTGATTGATCGGTTTAGCGTTTCTAGCGATGATGATTTTCTTTCGCAAACTGAAGATTCTATTCAAACAGCTTTTCAAATTGGTAACGGACATTGCGAAGTTGAGATTCACGACAAGAAAATAATTAGCGAGAAATTCTCTATCGTTTTTGAAGCCGACGGCATCACTTTTCAAGAACCAACTCCACATATTTTTAATCCTAATAGTCCGTTGGGTGCGTGTCGAACTTGCGAGGGTTTCGGACAAATTTTAGGCATTGCAGAACACCTCGTTATTCCCAACAGCAATCTTTCTGTTTACGAAGATACCGTTGCTTGTTGGAAAGGCGAGACGATGAGTGAATGGAAAAAAGATTTCATCAACAAAGCTTACAAATACGATTTCCCAGTGCACAAACCTTACAACGAATTAAGCGAAAAAGATTGTGATTTGTTGTGGAAAGGGAACAAAGAAATAGATGGTATCAACGACTTTTTTAAACACGTAGAAAGTAAACTCTATAAAATACAGTATCGCGTGATGCTGGCGCGCTACCGTGGAAGAACAGATTGTACAGATTGCAAAGGAAGTAAAATTCGTAAAGAGGCATTTTACATTAAAGTGAGCTACAAAAATATATTCGAATTGATGGAAGCGCCCATCGATGAAGTGCACGATTTCTTCAACAACATTAAATTGAACAAACAAGAAGCACATATTGCATCCCGACTTCTTTTTGAAATAAAAAACCGCATCAATTATTTGATGGATGTTGGTTTGGGCTACCTGAATTTAAACCGTCCGTCGCACACTTTATCGGGCGGAGAGTCGCAACGTATTCATTTGGCTACTTCGCTAGGTTCTTCTTTGGTGGGCTCTATGTATGTTTTAGATGAACCTAGTATTGGCTTGCATTCGCGCGATACTTTGCGATTGATAAAGGTTTTAAAATCATTGCGCGATTTGGGCAACACGGTGATCGTGGTAGAACACGACCCCGAAATAATGAAGGAATCTGATTACTTAATTGATATCGGCCCACTTGCCGGAACCCACGGTGGTGAGGTTGTTTTCGCTGGCACGCACAAAGAATTAATGGGTGCAAAAAAGAGTTTAACCACTCAATATCTTACTGGTAAATTATCTATTGCGAAACCAACATCACGCAGAAAATGGAAGCATAAAGTAACGGTGAGCAATGCCAAGATGAACAACCTTAAAAATGTTAGCGCATCTCTACCATTGGAGGTTTTAACCATCATCACAGGTGTGAGTGGTTCTGGTAAATCCACCTTAATTCAAGACATCGTTTACAAAGAAATATCAAACCACGTTAACAAACTACCAGAAGGAAAAAACGGTAAAATTGGTGGAGATTTACACCTCATTAAAAATGTAGAATTTATCGATCAAAATCCGATTGGTAAATCATCGAGATCTAATCCGGTTACTTATTTAAAAGCTTACGATGAAATTAGAGCATTGATGAGCGAACAGCCATTGTGTAAAGTGCGTGGCTACAAACCATCTCATTTTTCATTCAATGTAGATGGCGGAAGATGCGAGAAATGCGAAGGTGAAGGAACAGTGACAGTATCTATGCAATTTATGGCCGACGTGCATTTGCTGTGCGACGAGTGCAATGGAAAAAGATTTAAAGATGAAGTTTTAGAAGTTAAATACCGCGAGAAAGACATCAGCGATATTTTAAATTTAACGGTAGAAGACGCCATCGATTTCTTCATGGCCTCACCTACTTATGGCAAAGGAAGATCATCGTTAGAACAAAGAATTGTAAATAAGATTTTGCCATTGAAAGAAACGGGATTGGGCTACATCACTCTCGGACAATCATCTAGCACCTTAAGTGGTGGTGAAGCGCAAAGAATAAAGCTATCTTCCTTCTTAGCCAAAGGAGCAGAGGCCACCTCTACCCTTTTCATCTTCGATGAACCTACCACTGGCTTGCATTTACACGATATTCAAAACCTATTAATTGCCTTTAACCAACTCATAGAAAGCGGAAATTCATTGTGGCTCATCGAGCACAACATGGAAGTAATCAAATGCGCCGACTGGATTATTGATGTTGGACCGGAAGGCGGTAAAGAAGGTGGAAAAATTGTTTTTGAAGGTACACCTGAGGAGATGGTGAAGAAAGGAAAAGGACACACTGCTCCATTTTTGAAGGAGGTGATGTGAATTTCTTCCGACCATGGCTAATCCATCAGCTGACGGACGCCACTGCGCAATTCAACTAAAATTTTTAACAATACACAAAAACTATTACTTAAATTCGCCACTTAAAATTTTGCGTCATGGTAATCAAAACAAAGAAATATCAACTACAACAAGGTAAATATATAAGTGTGGCAATGGGTATGTTGTTGAGAAAAGAATGGTGGTACGGGTTCGGTCCGCTGGCCATTATATCATTAGCGTTTATCACCAATTACTTTTGGACTTTCCTAATCATAGGACTCTTAGTAGCGATAGTTTATTTGTTGTTTTGGATGATTCAGTTTGCCGGATTAACCCAACACGAAATGGGCAAAATGATGTTTTACAACGTTTTTTATGAGATTGATGGCAAACAAATTTTAATGAAATTCGATACGCAACGCGGTATGCCTCTAGATTGGAAAATGCTGAAAAAAGTAGTAAAAACCAAAAATGCTTATATCTTCTCATTCTCTAAAGCGCAATTCTTTTATTTGCCTTTCGACATCTTTAGAACCGAGAACGACATCAAATTCTTAGAGGCTATTTTGCAAAGAAAGAATTTAATTTAATCTTTCGTTTTGTCGATTAAAGACAATAAATCGATTGGCTATATACTGGCCATTTCGGCAGCCATCATCTTTTCATCGAAGGCGGTTTTTGTAAAACTGGCTTATAGCTATGATGCCGATACACTTTCTATTTTGGTTTTGCGAATGGGTTTCGCATTGCCCATTTATATTTTCATACATCTGTATAGAAGCAAGGCAGAAGATAAACTTGATATATCTAAAAAAGATTGGCTCATCATGATAGCCATGGGAATTATTGGTTATTATCTTTCGAGCTATCTCGATTTCTTGGGCTTACAATACATCACCGCCAACCTCGAAAGACTTCTTCTCTTTATTTACCCCACACTTACTACCATTTTAGCAGCCCTAATTTTAAAACAGAAAATCACATCGTGCAAATGGCTAGCCATCGCAGTTTGTTATGCTGGTATCTTTATTTCTTTTTACAAACATAACAGTGCCGATGACTCTAAAGATATGTGGCTGGGTGTTTTCTTGGTTTTTATGAGCGCGCTTACCTACTCCTTTTATTTAATAGGAAGCGATAAGTTGATTCCTAAATATGGGGCAGCGCGATTCATCACCTACATTATGATTGTTTCTTGCGTTGCAGTACTGCTTCATTTTTTTGTACAAATGCCTCCAAAGTTTTTTGATTTTGAATGGCAGGTTTATGTTCTCGGCCTCACACTCGCCATTTTCTGTACCGTGTTACCTACTTATATGGTGGGCGAAGCCATAAAAAGATTGGGCGCTTCTACAACTTCTATACTTTCATCTTTCGGACCGGTTTCGGTGATTTTTCTATCGATGTTTGTTTTAGGTGAAAGTGTTACAGTTTTTCATTTGATTGGAACAGCTGTGGTGATTTTTGGGATATCGTTGATAAAGTAATACCCAAACATTTAACAATTCCGTAATTATTTCCTTCCTATAATCAGGCAACCTTTTCGTTCTTTTGCATCTTATTAATATAAAAAAAGCATTTAACGAGCCGAGTGTCACAAAAAAAAGTTTAGGCGAAGCACTGGAGACATAAGGCTCATAAACCAAGAAAGTCCTTTCAAGAAATTGAAGGGACTTCTGCTGTAAACTCTTTACCATCCACAGCGAATTTCACATTAGCAAAAACAGGAGAAGCTTCCTCAATAAAAGGCTGTAGGTCGATATAGCGTGCCGAAAAATGTCCGAGAATTAGTTTGCCAACCTTCGCCTTCGCTGCAAATTCAGCTGCTTGCAAAGCTGTAGAATGATAAGTCTTGTTTGCTCTATCTAGAAGTTCATGTAAAAAAGTTGCTTCGTGGTACAATAAGTCCACTTCTTTAACAATCTCCGGCACTTCTTTCAATACTTTAGTATCAGATAAATAAGCGAAGGAATATGTTTTGGGTGGATCTTCGGTAAGTTCTGCGTTCTTAATTACTTTACCTTTTTCAGTAACAAAATCTTCTCCTTGCTTTATTTTATTACGCATGTAAATAGGAATATTGTACAAAGGGATTTTAGAAGGAATCAACTTTCTATCCTTCTTTTTCTCTTTAAAAACATAGCCAGCGCAATCAATTCTATGATTTAAGGGAACGGTATGAACTTCTATTTCTTTGGTTTCATAGATCAGGGCAGAAATTTTGGTATCTACTTCAATCACTTTTAAATCGTAGCACAAATAAGTGCCCGAGGCCTTTAGCTGCACATAAATAATCTCTTTCATTCCTTTTGGTGCATAAACCTCTAAAGGTCTCTCCCTGCCCAATAAGCCCTGTGTAGAAATCAAACCAAATAAGCCCAAAAAATGATCGGCGTGTAGGTGTGAAATAAAAATCTGATTGATTCTTTGAATAGATTCTTTAAACTTCCTAATCTGCAATTGTGTTCCTTCACCGCAATCTACTAAGTAAGAAGCATTCTCCGCTTTTACAAGTATACCTGCCGGATTTCTACTTAAGCAAGGAGTAGCCGAACCCGAACCCAAAATAAGAATGGAAATCAATTAAAAAAGCCTTTTGAAATTTTAAAAGTTTCTTGTTTACCGTTCAATTGAAGTGTAACGATGTAAATTCCTGATTCAAGATTAGCTGTGCTAATAGATGTGCTTTCGCCTTTTAAAATTTGATAACTAGCATTTTTTACTTCACTTCCCAAAACATCGTAAATTCTAACACTCAACTTCCCGTTAGATAAGTTGTTGAACAAAATTTCATTTTCTTTTTTGATGTAAGAAAAAGCAGAAAATTGATTAACAGAAATACTGTTACTTGCAACAACATTAAATGCAAGAGGAGCACTTAAAGGTAATTCACGAGTACCTCCGTATGGCGGTCCACCAGGAATATTACCAGTAATAGTTAATGACGCTGTTACATTATAAGCAGCTACTTGATTATTTTGTGCTGTTCCAGAAATTGTAACACAGCCTACTACACCGCCAGTATAAGTACAATTAACAATATTACAAACAGAAGTAAAACCAGAAGGCAAACCTGTTAATGCATTTAATTTAGCACTTGTAACCTCAGCTGTAATAGTAAATAATGACGTATCCAAAGGGATTTTAAACTGCACTACTTGTGCATAAGAAACTCCAACAACCGCATCGGGCAATGTTGAAGGATAAAACCCTGTAGCTGTTAAACTGCTGTTAGGCGTGCATTGCGCAACAACTGCATTTGAAATCAATACACTTAAAAAGAATAAGTAAAATATTTTTTTCATAAGAGTAGGACTTTAAATGATGTTACTAAAGTCCTTTTTCTACTTCATTCATAAACAAAAAATCTACAGCCTCTGGCATTGTAGGCGTAATGTTTAAAATAGTATCTAATTGAGAAATAGAAACCAATTTTTTAACTGAATCTTTCAATCCTGTTAAAACAAAAGTACCATTTACATTTTTACACAAACGATTTGCAACCAAAATTGAGCTTAAACCAGATGAATCACAATATCTTGTTTCTGATAAATCGATGATAATATTTTTCGCACCGTTAGCGTTTAGCATTACCAACTCCGACTTCAATGAAGGAGCCACAGTGGTATCTAATTTCTCAACGTGTAGTTTAATAGCTGTAAATTTTTCTTGTTTATCAATTGTAAAGTTCATGATACATGGTTTATTTGTAGGCCTTAAACAAATATAAGGAAAATAATTTATTAGAAAAAAGTAATTTTCGTTTCCGTTTTAGCGCTTGATTTTACTAGCTAAAAGATAAAGTACTGCCATTCTCACTGCAACACCGTTTTCCACCTGATCTAAAATAATAGAATTATCAGAATCGGCCACATCAGAGGATAACTCTACACCTCGATTGATGGGACCAGGATGCATCACCACAATATCCTTTTTCGCACGTTGCAATTTCTCTTTAGTGAGTCCGTATTGCATAACATATTCTCTTGTAGAAGGAAAAAACTTAGTGTCCATTCTTTCAAACTGAATGCGCAACATATTGGCTACATCGCACCATTTTAAGGCTT
>CAMDPJ010000027.1 GCA_945903925.1 Chryseobacterium gleum | reverse complement strand
GATGGTTTTGGCAATAAGGTAAGTATGTTAGCTTATTCTAATCCAGTAAAAAAAGATTCAATGCCAATGTGGCATGAGGGCGCACCTGGTTTCGGATTTATAGTATGCAACAAATCGCAAAAAACTTACAGTATACGCTTTATGGATTTCGCCAATCCGAGTACTTTCGAATATGAACAAAAAATTAAAGTAGTGGATAATGTTTATTCTTCATCGCCCTACAAAACAAAAATAATTAAGGTAAATGCTGCCAATCCTTTACTCATTTTAAAAGATGAAAATGGTAAAGTGCTCTATTCTCTTCGCGGAAATAATTTACAGCTTAATGTTCCTGCAGCAGGCAAATATTTTATTGATGTAATTGGGGATAAAGAGAAAAAGAAAACGCTTAAGGTTATGGTAAAAAAATAGGACAATAGTTCCTTCGTTCCTCAGGATGGCAAACTTTCTCACAACTCTTTCATACTCTGGTTTGCAGTGGTTGTCATCCTGAGGAATGAAGGAACTATTGTCCTATCAGTAATTTAACTCTATTCCAATATCACATTGTACTTCTTAGGATATTTCACCTTGTAAGTAAATCTAAATACTTTTTCTTCCGATGAATTTACCGTAAACTCATTGGTGATGATGCCCGTTTCTTTGTCTAAAATTCCTTCTTTCACTTCAGAACTTACTTCAATGTCACCATTGGTAGATACCGGAATTTGATCTTTAATTTCAATGGTAACGGCTTTTCCTTTGTTGTTTTTTACTTTGATTTCCCAAGTGTATTCAACCGATTTGTCGCTACCCAAAATCATTTTTTTCGATTCTTCACCAACTTTGGTTCTGCTGATTACTATGTTTTTGTCGCGACCTAAAGAAATGTCCATGGTATCGTTCGCAGCAGCTGGGTCGATGTATGAGTTACCTACAAATGCATCTTCAAAAAAGATGTTGGCTTCACCTGCCAGCAAATTGTATTTCTCCCAATTGGTGATTTGTGCTACCAAAAAAGCTGTTGGGTCGAGTTTAGGAACCGCTTTGTACTGGTAAGTAGCAGCTACTTCATGTTGAGCAATATCTACTTTGTGGTTTTTGCTGTCAGATGCAATAGTGTATGGAGTTGAGATGATGTATTGGGTAGTGGTTGTTGCTTCTTGATAGTTGGCGATTGGAGCACTAAAGCCATATGAATTTGCTGATTTAAGAGATTGTACGCTTATATCATCCGCCATCTCAGGAGCAGCCATTGATTCCATCTTTAATTTCTTTCCACCAGTATACCTTCTTTGTCTCTCCACCCAAAAATCAATATTCCATTTGCTAATAGTAGGCGCTTGTCCGCTCACACTTGGATTCCCAGTAGACAAAGTCAACTCCACATCTTTCCAATCACTTCCTGTATTTTGTTGAATATTTGCTTTGTAATCTAACACCACAGCACTATTAATATCTTTTGCTCTTATGTCGTAAGTAGGAAACCATGTAGCGTTTGCAGTGTAATACGAGATTTCAAAAGCTGCTGCTCCGCCATTTGCATAAACCTCCATTAAAATTTCACCTGTTTCCTTTCCGTGGTTATAGCCCAACGTATTTTTCTCGTTGATCAATCGGTTTAAAGTATTTTGAATACCTCTTGTTTTTAATTTCCCTTCTTGAATTTTATCTGCCAATTCACTCAAATGATCACGAAAGAATTTCGCCATTTCTTGTAGGTCGGCGATGTCTAAAACCTCTTGGCCCTTAATCGCTTTATTGGCCAATACCATCGATTTCTCTTCTTCCAACACCTGCACTTTATCATTTGATAAAGAGAGTTGGTCGTTCACCAATTCAATAGAATCTTCTAAAGCAATTAATCTTTTTGGTGCCGAAGCTTCTTGCACATAATTAATTTGATGAATCACATTAATTAAAGTCACCCCTTTGGTTTTTACAGTTACCGAGTTGGCTTGAATATAAGGTGACAAATCGCCCAACTTAACAGTTTGTTTACCTTTTAATAATGTAGTGCTTCCTTCGTGCGTAACTTGTGCGCCTTGAAGAAAAACGGTTACTTTTTTAATGTTGGCGTTAATTGCTTTTTCATCTTGAGAAAAGCTTTGAAAGCTAATGGTTAAGGCAAGAGCAGAGAAAATTATTCTTTTCATGTAAATTGTTTTTTAGTAAATGTAATGCTAAACGCAATGCCTTTCTTTTTCATTGCGCACTACTTTTCAACACAACAACTAACATTCCAAAGTTCAAAGTTTAAAGTTCAAAGTATATTGTTAGGCAAAGAAGTTTATATTTTAGCATCATGAAGCAAAAACCGTTGATTTTAGTTACCAATGATGATGGTGTTACAGCACGTGGTATTCGCGCTTTAATTGAGTTTATGCGCGAAATAGGCGATGTGATTGTAGTGGCTCCCAACCAAGGAATGAGTGGAATGGGGCACGCTATTACCATTAATTCGACTTTGCGTTTGTTTGAAAAACACAGTGAAGAGGGATTGATAGAATACAGTTGTTCGGGTACTCCCGTAGATTGCGTGAAGTTTGGTGTAAAGGTGGTTTCGCCCAACAGAAAAATTGATTTGTTGGTTTCTGGAATCAACCATGGTTCTAATTCATCCATCAATGTTATTTATTCGGGTACTATGTCGGCAGCCATTGAAGGTGCCATCGAAGGTATTCCTTCTTTGGGTTTTTCTTTGTGTAGTCATAATATCGATGCCGATTTTTCTCCCTACAAAGAATACGTTCAATTGCTCGCCAATAAAGTTTTAGATAAAGGACTGCCTAAAGGAATGTGTTTGAATGTGAATATTCCTTGTTTACCACAGGTTGAAATAAAGGGAATGAAAGTATGCCGGCAAGCTAATGCTTATTGGGATGAAAATTTCGATGAACGCAAAGACCCTTTTAACAATTCGTATTATTGGTTAACCGGACAATTCGTTAATCTCGACCAAGGTGCAGATACCGATGAAGAAGCTTTAAAAAATGGATATATATCTATTGTACCCACAAAATTTGATTTAACAGCGCATGAGTTTAGGAAAGAACTGGAAGACTGGATCTCCGCAGGTAAGTAAATTTCGCAACCGCGGAGTGCTGCACGGGTTTATTTTTCCCTTGCTCATTATGCCTATCGTACTGTATCTTTTTTATTTAGATGCCAGCAGAAGATTCGACCCAGGTTATGAAGCATATGCGCTAAAAGTTTTTTCTACCGTTCATAATTTTTGCAATGTTTTAAGTTTAAGTGTGCTGGGTAATTTAATATTGTTTTTTGCCACTTTGCGCAGAAATAATTTGTGGGGAGCACGTGGTATTTTAGTTTCTACCATGGTGTATGCAGCACTGGTTTTTATTCTTAAAATAATAGATAGCGGTTTAGTATGAAGTATTACGTAATAGCAGGAGAAGCCTCTGGTGATTTGCACGCATCAAACATGATGAAGCAAATTTTGTTGCAAGATACTGCCGCCGATTTTCGCTTTTGGGGTGGAGACAGAATGCAAAAAGAAGGAGGTGAGCTGGTAAAACACTACAAAGATATGGCCTTCATGGGTTTTGTAGAAGTAGTGAAAAACCTGCCAATGATTTTAAGAAATATTTCCTTTTGTAAACAAGATATAGAAAACTATCGGCCCGACGCATTGATATTGGTTGATTACCCCGGTTTCAATTTGCGTATTGCCGAATGGGCCAAAGAAAAAGGACACAAAGTTTATTATTATATATCACCGCAAATTTGGGCGTGGAAGCAATCGCGCGTGCACAAGATAAAGCGCATAGTAGATAAAATGTAT
This sequence comes from Chryseobacterium gleum, assembly GCA_945903925.1. Lineage (GTDB taxonomy): Bacteria > Bacteroidota > Bacteroidia > Flavobacteriales_C > JAHEZL01. The sequence goes on along the minus strand of CAMDPJ010000027.1, from coordinate 11,297 downwards.
TGCATTCTTCCTTTCGAAAAAGATTTTTACCAAAAGTTTGATTACGTTGCCGAGTTTGTGGGGCATCCATTGTTAGATGCCATTCAAAGTGATAGTATTAAAGATGCTGCAAGTATTAGAGAAAAATACAATTTTGGTTCAGATAAAATTGTGTTACTTCTCCCTGGAAGCAGGGAACAAGAAATTAAATCTATGCTGAAGGTGATGGTGCAAGCGGCGACCAAAAACACTCATTATCGTTATGTAATTGCATCAGTTAGCTCCATTCCTCCTTCGTTTTACAAAGAACAAATTGGCGATGCTGAAATTGAAATGATAAGCGGCGACACCTATTCTTTATTGAGTATTGCATCGGCAGCCATGGTTACATCGGGCACAGCTACTTTAGAAACGGCTTTGTTTCAAGTGCCCGAAGTGGTGTGCTATAAAGGTGGTAAAATATTGTACCTCATAGCCAAACAGCTCATTAAAGTGAAATACATTTCTTTGGTGAATTTAATCTTAGATAGAGTGGTAGTGGCAGAATTGATTCAAGGGGAAATGAACGCTAAAAGACTTCATGAAGAATTAGAAAAAGTGTTAAAAGAAGGTGCTTACCGCAATAAAATGCTCGCCGATTATCAAGAGTTAAAAATGAAATTGGGCGGCGGTGGCGCCTCTAAAAAAGTAGCAGAAAGCATAGTGAACGATTTAAAAAAGTGATTCGATTATTATTAGGCATATTGTTTTTGTGCTCTAGTTCATCTTATGCACAGCAAGTTTTGGTGGGCATCTTTTCTCAGCAAAGTACAACATCGGTTCATCTTACTGCCACTCGTGGTTCATATAAAGTCTTTCAAGATTCTAATGAGTTGGGTTCTATTCCTGCCGATCATTCTTTAAAAATTACTTTGAAAGAAAAAATGCTGCATTTCACTATTGGGGGCAAGCATCATGCGGTGAAGCATTTGTCAATTCGCGGACAAGAATATACCAACTCTTTTAAGATTGTAGCCAATTCCGTATCGAGAAATTACGATGATAATTTAAAGTTGAAAGCTCTTTCGCATTCTATTCAAATTGTAAATGATCTAGCCTTAGAACATTATGTAGGTGGTGTGGTTGAGAGCGAAGCTGGGTATAGATTAACGGAAGAATATTATAAGTTGCAAGCTATTTTGTGCAGAACCTACGCGCTGAAAAATTTCCACCGACATGAAGATGAAGGTTATCATTTGTGCGATGCTGTTCATTGTCAGGTTTACTTTAGCAAATGCTATAAAATTAAATTGGTGGACAAAGCAGTGGAAGCTACTTCGGGACTCGTGATTACCGATAAACAATTGAATTTAATTGATGCAACTTTTCATTCTAATTGTGGCGGACAAACTTGCAACTCAGAAGATGTGTGGTCGAAACCTCTGCCTTATTTACGTTCGGTACAAGATACTTTTTGTTTGAAAACCAAAAATGCGCATTGGAAAAAGGTGATGCACAAAGACAAATGGAACAAGTATTTGCGCGCCAATGGCATCACGGGAAATCAAGATACGATGATAAACGGCGAACTTTATTTTGTTTGTCCTACCGACCGACAAGCAGCAGTTTGTTTTCCTGGCGGAAAAATTAAGGCAGCTCAAATTAGAAATGATTTTCATTTGCGCTCGGCCTTTTTTGAAGTGAAAGCAGTTAAAGATTCGGTGTATATTTTAGGCAAAGGTTATGGTCACGGCGTTGGTATGTGCCAGGAAGGCGCCATGGAAATGGCAAAGCGAGGCTTTAGCTACAAGCAAATTATCGATTATTATTTTCAGGAGGTGTTGTTGGTGAATTTAAGTGCGCTCACTTTCTTTAAGGAAGATTAGCTCGTTTTCCTCCTGAAAGCTCTTTTATCATTGCATTATTTGAACCTTTAATAAAAAAGAATATATTTGCAGCGGTAATTGGTCCCGTAGCTTAACTGGATAGAGCATTTGACTACGGATCAGAAGGTTGGGGGTTCGAATCTCTCCGGGACCACTCCAAAACAAAGGGATTGAAGCATTTCAATCCCTTTATTATTCATGCTTTTTACTTCAAATGAATCCATTCACCGAATATAATTTCAATAAGCAAATTCTTACCGCTATCGATGATTTGGGGTTTACAGAAATTACACCTATTCAAAAAAAGTGTATTCCTGTGATTACATCCGGACAAGACGTATTAGGTATTGCGCCAACAGGTACGGGTAAAACAGCTGCTTATTTATTGCCACTTTTAAGAAAGTTAGGCTATGCGCAAGGCAGCGAACCGCGTGTATTAATTGTGGTGCCTACACGCGAGTTGGCAGTTCAGGTAGAGGAACAATTCAATGCTTTGGCCAAAAATCTCGATTTAAGAATGGTTTCTTTGTATGGTGGGGTAGGAATGAAGAGTCAGGTTGAATCCATCAAAGAAGGTGTAGATATGATCGTTGCCACTCCGGGTAGATTTATGGATATCTACTTGAAAGGGGAATTGGTCGTTAAGCAAATAAAAACAATGGTGTTAGATGAGGCCGATAAGATGCTCGACATGGGTTTCCTTCCACAAATCAATAGAATACTTGAAGTTATTCCTGTTAAAAAACAAAAGCTATTGTTTTCGGCTACTTTTCATCCTAAAGTAGAAAAATTGGCTGGCGACTTTTTAGAGTTTCCAACGAAGATAGAGGTGGAGCAGGAGGCAACACCCATCAGCTTGGTAGAGCAACGTTTGTATGAGGCTAAAAACTTCAAAACCAAATTGAATTTATTGCTCTTCTTACTTAAAAATGAAACAGATATTTCTCGCGTTATCGTTTTTGTGAAAACCAGAACCAACGCCGAAAATGTATATAGATTCTTGGAAAGAAGAGATGTTGGAACTATAAAAGTGTTGCATGCCAATAAAGGGCAAAACACTCGATTGAACTCTATCGCCGAATTTAAAGAAGGAAACATAAGAATTTTAGTGAGCACCGATATTACCGCACGAGGTATAGATGTGGCCATGGTGACTCATGTTATCAATTTCGATGCGCCTATTATTTATGATGATTATGTTCATCGAATTGGTAGAACCGGCAGAGCCATGAACAAAGGTGTGGCTATTAGTTTTGCTAACAAACTCGACTTATATCACTACACCAAAATTCAAAAGAGAATCAGAATGGAGATTCCTCATCTTCATCTTCCTGAAGGAGTGATTGTTGGCGATGACATTGAGTTTGAAAGAAAAGATATGGAGCGTGAATTAGATGATTTGCGCAAGAAAGATGACCCTACTTTTCAAGGGGCCTTTCATGAGAAAAAAGGAAAGAATTTTATTAAGAAATTTAATCGCTCTTTTCAGTGGAAGAATAAGAAGAGGGATGATAAAGACAAAAAGAAATAAAAAAAATCGATCGTTTGATGGAGTTTTTTTTTGCATTTAAATTCGCTGCCTACTTCAACTGCTTTTGATAAACAGTATCTTTTGTAGAAGCTTTTAACTTTTCTTTTTCAGCAGCTACAAATGACAGAGCTGAGTTTTTAGTAATGAAGTTGAACTCCAAATATTCTTTAACCGATGGGTCGGTGATGTTCTTTTCGATAGCCAACCATTTTGCTTTTTCTTTGCCTTCTGAATTTGCTTTCAAAGTAGTATCGGCCAACAATTCGTCTTCAAATTTTAGGTTAATGTAACTATTTAATACGTTTCTGTAACTTTCTAATTGTAAGCTTTTTGAGTCTACTAAAGAGAGATTGTTTGTCGCAGCTAAAATCTTATCTAATCCAGGTACAGAATCAATCCCTTTCATCATTTTAGAATAGTAAGGATAATCTAAAATCAATGCTGTTTCATCAAAATTAATAGCACTTTCTTCCCAGCTTAAAATTGTTTTATCAATGCTAGTATCTAATTTAATAGCATCGTAAGATGTTTTCAATTTAGTAATCAAAGTTTTTGCAGTCAGTAAAAAAGTATCGGTATTCAACACATACAACGAATCGTATTCACCGATCATTAATTGGTTGATTGTTCTTTTTTTCTCGGCTAAATAATTAGGGAATGCAGCGTCTTTACCATCATATTTCACTGTTCCTGTAATGTCTTTGGCATCGAAACTTACGTTTACGGTATCGCCCGGCGCTAAGCACAAATAAGTTCTAGCTTTACCATTCACCAAATCAAAGCAAGCGGCTTGGGTTAAAGCAATTTTAATTTCAAATTCGCCATTGGCGCCAATATTAGCTTCTGTTTTTTCATTTTTAAAAGTCTCTAACCATGCAGTGTTTCCATCGGCATTGGTGATTTTACCTTTAATAACTGTATCGGGATTAACTACTTTAGTTTCTTCAGAACAAGAGAAAAACACAGTGCTGGCAATGGCAAGTAAAAAAAGTCTTTTCATAGATGTTTTTTTTGTTGTGCAATATAATAAATTTTTCGATTTCTCACAGGTGTGATTTTGGTACTAATAATTGCCTTATCTTCGCAACTCATTAATATATCAACATTTTGGCGACTTTTGAATCACTAGGTATTAGCAGCGATTTAATCAAAGGATTAAACGAACTCAATATTAATAAACCAACACCCATTCAAGAAAAAACAATTCCTTTTTTGTTGGAAAAAGGAACAGATTTTATCGGTCAGGCACAAACAGGAACAGGTAAAACCGCTGCTTTTGGTTTGCCTTTGCTCATGAAAATTAACCCTAAAGTGAATAAAATACAAGCGTTGGTGTTGTCGCCAACGCGTGAGCTCGGCCAACAAATTGCCAAGCAATTGTTCAAGTTTACCAAACATTGCGATCAAAAAATATTTGTGGAAGCTGTTTATGGTGGTGAGAAAATTGAGATTCAAACAGCGCGATTGAATCGCCCTACACATATTGTGGTGGCTACGCCAGGCCGATTGATTGATTTATTAAATCGCAAAGCCTTGAGTATTGAAGATGTGAAAACAGTTGTGCTAGATGAGGCAGATGAGATGCTAAGCATGGGCTTCAAAAAAGAGTTGGATAGCGTTTTAAAGCACACCAAAGGCAAGCGCCACACGTGGTTGTTCTCGGCTACAATGCCCAAGGAAATATTGGAAATCATTAATAAGTACATGGCGCACGATGCCTTTAAAGTGCAAGTAGACAAGGAGAGTATTGTAAATCGCGATATCGACCATTTCTACAAATCGTGCGATTCTTGTGATAAATTAAATGTGTTGTTGCAATTCTTAAAATCGCAAGGCGATAATAGAGGGGTGATATTCTGTAAAACAAAGGTGATGGCGCAAAATCTTGCCAAACAACTACAAGCCAAAAATGTAATGGCCGAAGCTATAGAAGGTGATATGCAACAGCGCGATAGAGAGAAGGTGATGCGTGCTTTTAAAAATGAAAAATTGAGAATATTGGTGGCTACCGATTTGGCAGCGCGCGGAATAGATGTGGATGGCTTGGCTTACGTGGTGCATTATCAATTGCCCGATCAAATTGAATATTATACGCACCGAAGTGGAAGAACGGCTCGTGCGGGTAAAAGCGGACTCTCATTAAGTTTAGTAACGAAAGATGAAATGAAGAATTTGCATTTTATTGAAAAGAATTTGGGTATCAATATTTTGGAGAGCAAGCTGTAGGGCAAGTTATTTCAGTGTAAAACCAATTATTTGCTAAAACTTTTTGCGTATAAATTTGGAAGATAATATTTCTCTCTCTTATATTTGAAGAATAACATAAAGCATTTGGATTGATAGGTAATACACTGTTATCGCTTAAACCATGAAAAAGAAAGAATTCGATAAAAAACCAGTAAAAAAGAAAACTCTTGGACAAGAGATTTCTAAGAAGGAAAAAACGAAGTTGAAGAAGAAAGCCTTTGAAGAAGAAGATCAGGATTTCTTACATGATGACTTCGAGTCGCTAAACGAAGATTTCTTCGAAGAAGATTAATTGTAAATCATTATACCTCAAAAAGGGTATTGTCATTTCTTTCTTCAGGAAATATATTTGCGGTGTAATTTATACATCATGAATATCATCAATCAAGTTAAGCTTAGTTCATGCGTCCTTCTGCAATTGTTAGAAGGAGGAGCCGATTTTAAAAAGAAGTCGTGCTGCAAGAAATACAAAAAAGGTAGTGCTTGTAAAAAGTGCCCTAAGCACTAAGCTGATTTAATACAACTAAAAATATTCCTCCGCCACAGCGAATTCCTCACTCTCATTGTGAAGTCTGTCTACCGCAGTTACAATGTATTTGTAATTCTCTCCTCTTTTAATGTCTTGATCGAAAAACATAGGCTGTCTTACAATAGCGATAATATTGTTGGCTGATGTCATTTCAATAACTTCATCGCCTTTGAATCGGTAAACGACATAGTAAGATACTTTGTCATCGATGTTTTTAGCGTCTGGTTCTTTCCATCTTAAAAACAAACCATTGCCCGTATTTTTTATTTTTAAATCAAGTGGTGAACATGGTGGAATACTGTCTATCCACTTCATGGGTGGTATCAATGCAAACTGCTTATACAGTCCGTTTTGTAAAGAATCTTGAATGTTCTGCGGATTGTTTCTAAATATTTTAGCTCTAAAAAAGATGTTGCCGTGCACCGCCAATTGTTTCCGGTTAAGCTTTATTTGATCAAGCACTTCGTTCACGCTGAAACGATGCTTTGCATTGGTGTCTTCTAGGCGATAAAGCGCTTGTCCGATATAAATATGTCCTTTATAAGAATGTGAAGTCCACCATTGCAGTAAGTTGTTATATCCAGTGTACTGACTCTTAATACTCCAATACAACTGAGGAGCAACATAATCTACCCAACCTTTTTCAATCCACTTTTTGGTGTCGCAATAAAGATTGTCGTAAGAAGTTTGGGCGCTTGCTGTTTGAGAACCAAGTGGGTCTTGTTTGATGTTTCTCCAGATGGCTAGCGGACTCACCCCAAATTTAACGTGCGATTTGGTGAACTTGATGAATTTGGCGGTTTCGCGAATTAATTCGTTGATGTTGTTTCTTCTCCAATCGTGAATACTGGCAAAATCTTTCTTGTTTTTCTCGTAAGTTTTGGCGTCTCCAATATTTTCTCCTTCCACCGTATATGGATAAAAGTAATCATCGAAGTGAATAGCGTCAACATCGTAATTGTGAACTACTTCACCAATAATATTAAGTATATGCTGACGAACCTCTTTGATGCCCGGATTGAAGTAAATACTCTGTCCGTAATTAAAGAGCCAATCGGGATGTTTTTTGTACATATTGCCATCACTCACATTACTAAACTTAATACTTGAAACAGCTCTAAACGGATTGAGCCAAGCGTGAAATTCCATGTTTCTTTTGTGGCATTCTTGAATCATGAATTGCAGCGGGTCGTAGCCTGGAGATTTACCTTGAGTACCTGTTAAAAATTCCGACCAAGGAGCGTATTTACTAGGGTAGAAGGCATCGCCCGACGCTCGAATTTGAACAATAACGCAATTGATTTTGTTCATTTGAAACTCATCGAGCAACCTACAAAACTCTGCTTTTTGCTCTTCTGCTGAGAGTCCGCGTTGCGAAGGCCAATCTAAATTCGTGAAGGTGGTTACCCAAGCGGCCCGTAATTCATATTTAGGCGCACTCTCTAAAAAAGGAGAATTCGTTTCTCTTTTAGCCACATCTATAGTAGCGCCATCTTCGCCTAAGCGAAGAGAGAGCAACATTAATGCTATGATAAGTAAAAAGAAAAATTTAAAGCGCATACAACTCTAAGATATAGATATGTATACGCGATTGCGCCAACAATAGTGGGTAATTATTAACAGTGATTTTTTAACATCAACAAGCACAATGCTATTTGAATTCTTTTTTCAGCTTATCAAATTTCTCTTGGCAAGCTTACGAGATTCACTTTTTTTACAGCTTAATTGTTCTGCAGTTAAGCACTTTTTTAGGCAGGCCCGAATGCATTTCGAATACCACTACAAGAAACTTTAAATTAGCAATATCAATACCTCCCACCACAGGATAGCTAAAACTATTGTTATTGTTAGTGTTTCGTAAATCGCCAAAATCGCTGGTGTTTATACTCGACTTCAATACATTATAGTGCACATAATTTGGATCGCTGTTGGTAATGTTGGTGTCTTGCGAAGCAACGATATTCTCGTTTACCAGATAAACAGCTACGTTAACCGCTGAATCAATGGTAGATGTTAATTTCGTTTTTACATATATATTAAGATTCTTTCCAAAAACATCGGTTTTGGTTCCAATGGAGCAAGCAGAAGGGGAGGCGATGCTGTTTTTTATTGCATTTTTCCAATTGGTATACTGCACATCAAACCTGTTCATGTTTTCATACACTTCTGGATAGAAAGCAAAAGTGTTGTTGCCATTGGCATCGTATAAAGATTTAAAAGCTGTTGCGGCAGGGTTGCTTAAGCCTACATCTCCATCAGGAAAAACTACAAAACCATCAACTTTTGATGTTGAAATGCCTGATACGTTTCCAGAAAAAACAGCATTAAAATGATTTTCTTGCGCCAATTTGCTTATGAAGTTGTGGTTATTGGCCAGCATGAAAACGAAAGAATGATTTTCATCACTTACTTCAATAGAATCAAATACCTTCTGGGTATTATCCACCTTACAAGAAAAGGAAAATAAAAGAAAAATAAAGGTTGAATTCAGTAATCGCATGCTATTCTTTAATCAATTTTGAATTATACATTGCTTTAGAGTCGCTTATTTTACAAAAGTACAATCCCGAAGCCAGACTCTTATCAAACGTGAATTTTTGAGTACTAGAAAGTGATTGAGAGTGAATAATTTTACAATTCAAATCACTAATCTCAATGAGCATATTATCATCAATACTGTTTAAATTTTGCAAATCAATATAGGTTTCGTTACTAAAAGGGTTGGGGTAAAATGAAATATTGTGAAGTTCTTTACTCGCTTCTTTGGTACCTACAAAAGTTTCCATCTCAGTGCCAATAACATCTAACAGCGAATATTGATCTGTTCTGTCTTGCGTAAGTTCCCAAATCATCATTCCGCCAGATTGATAAGTGTTTTTAACTAAGGCGGCTTTCTCTTCTAAGATTGGTTTTGAGTTGAAATCGTGTATATATCCATTGTCGTTGTAATAGCCGTCTGTATCGTTATAAGCTGCAGAGGGATTTGATGCTGAGAAAGTGCGGTAATCGCCATAACCTAAGCCTGAGTTTCTTGAATAAAAAGGAACTCCAACAACCAGCATGCTTGCTGGCACACCTCTAAGTACCGACCAATAATTTAAACCTGTGTTGGCATATTCTACAGAAGAGTGGTGCGGGCTCCCACCATCGTAAGTCATTATGTTGATGTAATCTAAATACGAAACAGCGGTGCTGGTTAATGTTTTACCATAATAATCGGTACCATTAGTGGCAACAGTCAATTCAATATATCTACCATATGCAGTTTCCATGGCGTTTAACTTAATTCTAAGTTTCATCAACAAATCTTCTAGCCTTGCTATTTCAGTATTACTTTCTGGAAACTCCCAATCTAAGTCAACACCATCAAGATTATATATTTTAATGAAATTCTCAATAGAATCTACCATCGCGTCTCTTTTCGTGGTATTTGAACATATAGTGGCAATAGCTGTTGATGCGCCTCCTGCTCCTCCAATAGAAATATTTACTTTCGCTCCCACTGCATGGGCTTTGGTTACCATGTTTTTTAACAAGCTAGGATTGGCAATATATATTTGTCCTGTTGATGTGTTAGGTATTCCAAACGAATAATTAATGTGAGTTAAGGCATCAACATTAATGCTATTCAAAAAGCTGTTTAAATTTCCTCCCCAATCAGGAAAGTAACCAACGACTTTATAATCTGATGCCTTTAAAATAGTATAGAAATTAAGCAGTACAAGCAGCGCAAAAAGCTTTAATTTGTTTTTCATTTTCGCAGTTTAAGGGATTTAAATATAAGGCTTAATACCATACTTCAAAAACAAAAATTTAAAGGCTTTGATAATCGGGGAAAAAAAGTAAATTTACGGGTGCAATTAAAAATGAGGTATTTCCTGTTATATATATTGATGTTTGTGTCGGTTTTAGCTAATGCAGCCGGACTAGAACACCGCATAGATTCTTTGAAAAAAGAATTGACTAAAAAGAACAGTGATTTAACTAAAGTTAAAATCTATCTCGATTTAGCGTCTACATTTAGAAAGGTGAGTACCGATTCATCTTTGAAATATGCTGTTTTAGCTTATGATGCAGCTAATGATAATACTTTAAAAAATTATAGGGCCGACGCCATCTTATTAAAAGGCATAGCTTTTTACACTAAAGGAGAACTAAATGCTTCTAAAATGTTTTTTAAGAAAGCCTTAGAGTATAGCATTGCTATAAAGTACATTAAAGGCATCGTTAAATCATACAACAGTATTGGTAATTACTATTTTAAAATTGCCCAATACGATTCATCACTAGCTAATTACGACAAAGCTTTAAACATTGCTAGAAAACAAAAATTGGACGAAGACATCTCTAAGGCAATTGGTAACATGGCGCCTATTTACGCTAAAAAAGGAGATTATAATAAAGCATTGGCATTGTACACAGAAGCTTTGGATTTGGCCGATAAAAAAAGCGACATGGAGCAAGTAGCTTTATTGGTAGAGAAAATAGGAAATGTTTTTAACGATAAAGGGGAGTATTTGCAAGCCTTAGATTATTACAAGCAATCGTTGGCTATAAAAAAGAAAAGGGGAGATTTAAAAGGAATGGCCGAATCGTACGCTAATATTGGTAATGTTTATTTCGGACAAGATCGTTTATTAGAGGCTATAGATGCTCATTATCAGTCGCTTCAAATCAATGAGAGAATAGGAAATAAATCAAGTATGGCTATTTCATACATGACCCTCGGTTCTTTAAATCACAAACAAAATAATATAAAAGAAGCGCTTGATTTTTACGAGAAAGCAAAGAATTTAGTACTTGAAATTGGCGACAAAACAATGCTTTCTGTTTGTTATCGTTGCATTGGAACCCTCCACCAAGTAAACAAAAAATATGATGCTGCCAGAAAGTACTATTACGACGCACTTAAAATAGCTGAAGAAATAGGGGATGAGAAAGGTATTAGAGAATCTTACTTTATTTTAGGGAACTTTTTTCAGGAAATCAAGAGCTTTGATCAGGCACAAAAGTACTTTCAATTTTTTCTCGAAAAATCAAAAAGTATCGACAATAGCAAAGGCGCTGCTGAGGCATACATAAAGTTAGGTGCTGTTTATTTAGCGCAACAAAATACTAAAAAAGCAATAGATAATTGTAATAAAGG
>CAMDPJ010000026.1 GCA_945903925.1 Chryseobacterium gleum | reverse complement strand
TTCTACAATTATCTCATCGTCATGTTGAAAGGCAATTTCTAAGGCTTTAATTAATTCTTCTTCGTTTTTTGCTTTCGACGTTCCTACGCTCGAGCCACCATTGTTAGGCTTAACGAAACATGGGTATTTAGCTTTAGGTAAGTATTCAGCAACTTCGTCTCCTCTGTAAACCACAAAGGAAGCGGGTACTGTAATACCACTTTCTTTCAGGAACCTGGTCGTCCAGTTTTTATTCATGGTTAATGCTGATGTCAATACTCCGCTAGAAGTATAAGGTAAGCCAATTAAGCTGAAATAACTACCCAACACACCATTTTCACCTGGTGCACCGTGAATTAGATTTAGCGCTTTATCGAAAAGTATTTTTTTGCCATCAACAGTAACAGAAAAATCATTTTTATCTACTGGGAATTCAGCGCCAGCATCATTCTTATACACCCATTTTTCTTTTGAAATAAAAATTGGGTAGATGTTGTAAGGGCTTTTAGCTAGAGCATTTTTAGCTTGATAGGCACTTTTTTCTGATATTTCAGCCTCTTTGCTAAATCCACCATAAACAAGAGCAATGTTTTTCATATTTCAATTTTATGCAGCTAATTTAAATCTTTCGTCGCTTTAAAGTCTTTCAAGTGAAAGATATAATTTATATTCGCTTGTTAATAAGTGGTACATAAGCAATGAAATTTCTATTTAGTAAAGCCTTTTTTTTGAGTTTGTTTTTAATGTTGCTTATTGCGGCCGGACTCATTTTTTTCGTGATTTCTTATCTCGGTAATTTTACCCATCATGGAGAGAAAATGCCAGTGCCTAATGTTATTGGTAAAAATGTGGAAGATTTAGATGCTTTTATCACCGAAGAAGGTTTTGAGTACATCATCAACGATTCTGTTTTCGACAATAAAAAACCTAAAGGTATCGTAATCGATCAATCTCCTTCGCCAGAAAGTTTTGTGAAAGACGGCAGAACAATGTACATCACCATTAACGCAAGAACTAAAAAGAAAATCACTATTAAAGAATCGGTGAAAGATTTATCGCTCCGATCGGCCATGTCTATTCTTCAGTCTTATGGCGTTAAAGTTAAAGTAACCAACAAACCATCTACACCTGCTGGGGTGGTATTGGGCTTGAATTATAAGGGTAAGAAAATTATTACTGGCGAAACATTAATCGATGAAGGTGATATGGTAGAATTAATTGTGTCGGGGTCATCTAAAGCTTCTATTTATTACGAGCAGTTTGCTGGAACTTTAAAAGAAGCAAGCAATAGGGCCAAATCTTTAGGTTTTTTGGTAGAGCCTATTCAAATGGGCAACTTGTGTAAAACAGAAACGGATAGTATGGGGGCCTTCGTGGTGCGTCAGATACCCGAATACAAAAACGGTATGATGCTGAAACCAGGCACTCCTGTTCAGTTGTTTTTTACTTGTGATACCATTGCGATTCCAAAATAGATGTAATATCTTTTTTGTTCGCTCGTTTAACCTTCCTATTTTTACTTTATGAGGAATAAGTTGATATTGCTTTTTGTTTTTCTTGCTGCTTTAGCAAGTGCACAAGAAGTGGTGCTAGGTTTAGATAACAACCCACAATTAAAAAAAAGCGTTACGATTCCTCAGGCTGCAGGTGGTTTTGGCACAAAACATTTATATATCTACAAGCAAGCAAAAACCACTCTGCCTTTTACAGATGACTTTTCTGCAAATCGCATTAGAACCTATTCTACAGATACTACATCACCTCTTTTTTCTGCTACCGAACACTATTATTTATTTGAGGTAAATACGCAACACCCCGACACTATAAAATATTCTACCGACACCACTTACCATTACACTATTGGTAAGGCAGATAGCGCAGCCAATCCTAGTTTTGATATCTATAAGTATTATTTCTCTGTGTATCCTCCCGTAATCTTCGATACCATCAAAGGCGTATTCCCAATTTATACCATTATCGACCAACCTTCGGCCAATCCCGACACTTCTTTTCTTAATTCAACTTACGTTGTGAATACACTGTATTTGACGCATTTATTTAACGATGACAATAGTTTGTGGACAGGTAGAGGTGTTTATGAAAACTCAAATTACCCCATCAACCCTCCCACTCTTGGCGTGGCTACTTTTGATGCTTTAGATGAAAATGGAGAATTGTATGCTGGTGCGAGCGCCATTCCCAAGGTTTGTGATTCTTTGGTGTCGAAAGCGATCGACTTAAGTTCATTACTCACTGCTGATAATCTTTATTTAAGTTTTTATGCTGAAAGTAAAGGATTTGGCGATGCGCCAGAAGCAAAAGATACTTTGGTTTTGCAGTTTTACAATGCTGCGCACAATTGGGTAAATGTTTGGACTAGCGCAGTGAAGAGTTCATGGCCAACCGACACTTTTTTGCAGTATTACGTGCCCCTTAATTCTTCCTTGTTTTTTCACAATGATTTTAAATTCCGTTTTTTTAGTTATGCTTCCGTTTCTGGTTACACAGGTGATTTAGGCAATAGAGATCACTGGCATTTAGATTATGTGGTTTTAGATAAGAACAGAAGTGAAGACGATAATTACATTTCAGATGTAGCTTTTAAATATCCTCCATCTACTTTAATCAACGGTTATTGCAATGTGCCATTGCCTCATTTTAAATCGGCTTCTAATTTAATGCTGCCTAGTTCTATAGCAGAGGTTAACAATATTTCTAATAGTGCCGCCTCGGTAAATTTTGCAGCAGATATCAAAGAAAATATTTCATCGGTTTATTCATCTGCCAGCACTCAAAATTTTTCTGTCGCAGCCTATAGTTCACACCAATTTATTGAGAATTATGGTTCTTTTGTTTACGCTTCGGCCGAAAACGACACTGCTGTTTTCGATGTGCGCTATGCTTTAAATACTTCGCTTAGTGGAAATATTACAGGCAACGACACGGCGTATTCTCAGCAACATTTATCTAATTTTTATGCCTACGACAATTCCTCTTCAGAGGCTGGGTATGGTTTTTATGATGCGGGAGCTGAGTTTGCCTACCAATTTGATGTGCTAGAAAACAAGGGCGATACCATAAGAGGTGTATGGATTTATTTCAATGAGGTGATCAATCATACCAACTATCTTATTCCCTTTACTTTTCGTATTCGTAAAGATAACGCTGGCTTACCAGGAACGGTGGAGTGGGAATCGGCTATGATGTATGCCGATAGTACGAAAGGGTTAAATAAATTTTTGTACTATGAATTTGATCAACCTAAATTTTTAAAGGGGAAATTTTACATAGGTTTTCATCAAACAACTAGCGAATACCTTAATGTGGGCTTAGATTTAAATACAGTTTCAACCAATAAGATGTTTTATAAAACAGTAAACGGCTGGACTGGTTCGGTGGTGAAAGGATCGGTTATGTTGCATCCTGTTTTTGGTAAGAAAGTAGTGCTACCACAAAAAGTGAATGAAGTAGAAGCGATGAGAATTGCACTTTTTCCCAATCCGGCCGAAAATTATTTTTATGTAGAAGGTGAAAATGATTTCAATGTAACCATACTAGATGTTCAAGGAAGAGAAATTCAATCGCAATATTGCACGAAAGGTCGAAATACCATATCAGTTGAATCTTTACCGTTGGGAATTTATGTGGTGAAAATGCTTAACCCTTCTACACAGAAAATTCAATATCAAAAGTTAGTTTTGCAATAATGGAAGAATTAGAAGAAGAAAGGCAAGATGAACTTTTTGAACATTATAAAATTGTTGCCGATAAGGGGCAACAATTGCTCAGAATAGATAAGTTTCTTTTAAACAGAATAGAAAATACTTCGCGCACCAAAATTCAAAATGCGGCCGAAGCGGGTTCTATTGTGGTAAATGGTAAAGCCGTAAAATCGAATTATCGCGTAAAGCCTTTCGATGAAGTTTCTATCGTGTTGCCTTATCCTCCCAGAGAGATTGAGTTGCTGCCCGAAAATATACCTATCGATATTGTGTATGAAGATGATGATGTAGCCATTGTGAATAAAAATGCAGGTTTGGTGGTGCATCCTGGTTATGGTAATTATACTGGTACTTTGGTGAATGCTATGATGTATCATTTTAATGAGTTAGCGCCCAAAAAAGACGGCAATATTATGCGACCGGGCTTGGTGCACCGTTTAGATAAACTCACCAGTGGTGTAATGGTTATCGCTAAAAATGAGTTTGCATTAACTCACCTATCCAAGCAATTTTATTACAGAACCATTGAAAGAAGATATCACGCTTTAGTATGGGGAAATGTAGAAAATGATGAAGGTGCCATTGCAGGGAATATTGGCAGAAGCAAGAAAAATAGAAAGTTGATGGATGTTTATCCTGAAGGAAGTGAAGATGGCAGTAAGCATGCTGTAACACACTACAAGGTGCTGCAAAGATTTACTTATGTTACTCTAGTGGAATGCAAATTAGAAACGGGTAGAACACATCAGATTCGTGTGCATTTTCAACATATCGGACATCCATTGTTCAACGACCCTGAATATGGAGGAGATAGAATATTGAAAGGAACTACCTTTGCCAAATACAAGCAATTTATAGAGAACTGTTTTGCGCTGATACCCGGGCAAGCTTTGCACGCCAAAACTTTGGGTTTTGAGCATCCCGTAAAGAAAACTTTTATTACTTTTAACTCCGAATTACCAGAAGGGTTTAAGTTGCTTTTAGATAAGTGGCAAAATTATTCAATTCATATAGAAAAATAAATTATGAGCATAGATCAAAGTTATACATTACACGAAAAAAATACTTGGAATACGATTGGTGCCCAAGATAGAGATCAAAAAATTGAAGCTTGGCAAAGAAGAGATACCGTTGATTACTGGTGTCATGAAAGAAAATTCAATTGTCTTTTACCGATCATCAGCAACGATAAAGGAGCTAAATGGATTACAGTAGGTGATGGCCGTTATGGCTCTGATGCTAGATTTTTACAAGAAAATGGAGTAGATGTATTGGCTACAGATATCAATACCGATATTCTTGGAAAGGCAAAAGATATGGGCTATGTAAGTAAAATAGAGAAAACAAATGCCGAGAAAATGCATTTTCCCGATGATTCTTTTGATTATGCTTTTTGTAAAGGTAGTTATCATCATTTTCCGCGTCCCATGGTAGCTTTGAGTGAAATGTTAAGAGTATGTAGCAAAGGAGTTTGTTTGATTGAACCGCAAGATCAGCATATTTTCACTAGAGATAGAATTAGAAAATTCCCACCTAAAGATTTGTTGTGGCGCGCTTTTGTGAACTATGTTAGAACATCATTTTTAAAGAAAGAACCCATTTCAGTGATTGGAGAAATAGGCCAACCCGATTTAAACCCTATTTATGAAGATGTTGGGAATTATGTTTACGAGATTTCAAAAGCTGAATTGACTAAGGTGTGTTACGGCCAAAACTTTGATGCCATTGCGTTTAAAGACATGAATGAACATTACATTCGTGGCGGAGAATATGCAGTTATTAATCCTCCTTCAGCTATTTTCACACAATTAAAAAGTGAGTTAGACGTGATGGATAAAGCATGTAATGAGGGCAAACAAAACTACAATTATTTAGTGGCTTTTATGTTTAAGAAAATGCCTTCTGATGCGATGATAAATGATTTGAAAAAAATCGGCTTCGAATTTAAAAAACTCACTAAAAATCCTCATTGGAAATAAGTATTAGTGCATTTCTTTTGCAATAATCTCCATCATTTGTTTAACTCTTGCAGAGTGGTTATGATCTTTTAATGTGCGAGCTTGTCCGGCCGCACTTATCTTCTTGCGAGCTGCTTCATTTTTCAAAAGATATTTGATTTTATCTTTTGCCTCTGCAGCATTTTTGTACACCACAATTTCTTCGTCGGGAATAAATAAATCGCTTATGTTTTCTTTGTCATCATTCAATAAACATGTTCCCATTCCTGTGCTTTCAAACATTCTCATATTGCCAGCAAAAGGGGTGTTTTCGCTATGTACATTCAATGTGATTTTAAAGTTCTTCAACACTTTAAACATTTCTATTCCATAAAGAGGAGCGTGCGCATGCTCACTTATTAATTTAAAATCGTTGTAGAATTGCAGATTTTCCTGAAAGCTTCGATGCGTGCTATATCCGGGAATTTCTGCCGCTTTTTTAGTTAGTTTTTCTATGATACGAAAGCTTGGTTTCAATGCCCCATGATACAATATTTTCTTTGGCAATGAACCAATGTAAGGTTTGTCGGGCATGTAAATTCTGCCATATACTTCAGCAGGTATTTCACGCAATATTTCACTAATGATTTTTGCTCGGTGACTGTGAAAAGATTTACCAACTAAAAAGCTGCCAATCAATCCTACGTCTATGCTTTTTTCATTTGCAGTACATTCTTTTTCTACCATTTCTAAAATAGAAGGGGAGAAAGCATGATTGATATGAAAGGCTTTTAAACCTTGAGTATTGAAGTTCTTTACGTTTTGTGGATCGCATGAAAAAACCACATCATGATTTTTAAAGAATGCAATGGGGGGATGTGCTTCACCACACCAGCCTACAACGAATTTGGCTCCGGCACTTTTACAGCGTTCTATGAAGTGAGGTCCATATAATTCACTCCAATCTAAGGAGAATAAAACATCGGGTTTTTCATGAGCAATTTGTGCCACGCTAATATCTGCTTCCCAGTTTTTTTCGTCGTAAGAAATGTTGTTTTCTTCTGCCCATTTTTTCTGACAGTAATAGGCGTTGCTGTAGTAATACACAACCTCAAATCCTTGTTCCATCAATGCTTTGGCCCATAAAAAGCCGGGCATTAAGGTGTGCGATTTCAATTCAATCATTTGTTGAGTGAATGACATGCTTTGCAAAGCTTTATTCTCTCGATATAAGTTTTTTAAGGAATCTTCGTAATGGTTTACAATAAAGAAAATCTTCATGCTACAAATCTAAGTTTTTCTTTTTTTCTTTTTCGCTGCTGGAAACAAAACATTGTTCAAAATCAACCGATATCCTGGTGAATTGGGATGCAGTTTTAAATCGGTTTGTGGATCTCCAACACGATGCGTATGATCTTCTGGGTCGTGTCCGCCATAGAAAGTCCATGTGCCATTGCCAAATTCCCCATGAATATATTTTGCCGAGTTTAGCGAAGCTGTTTCTCCCAATACCAAAACATCTGAACGCAAGTATTCTTTGTCGAAAGCCGTTGTTTGTCCCATAAATCCTTTGATGATTTTTTCGTGGTTCTGGCAAAGCATGGTGGGCACTTGATCCCATTTCGCCGAGAAATCAAACAGAGTAAACATGTCTTTTTCTTCGCCATACATAGAAACAAAACTATTGTGTGCTTCTGTGGCATCGATAGAAGAAAATTCGTACACAGCAGGGTTGGGTTCTAAAGCATAGTTCTTAAAAGCAAAGCCGCTGGTGTAATCTAGCTTACTCAACATGTTTGGGTCGGCAGGGTCGCCATCAAACATCGCTTCGCATATATCTGTGTTTTCTGCTGCTAGTGCTATGTCGTAGCTATCTGTTGCAGCACACATCGCAAACATAAATCCTCCGCCTGCCACAAATTCTTTTATTCTTTTTACTACCGCCAATTTCATTTGCGATACTTTGGCAAAGCCTAATTTGGCGGCCATTGCTTCTTGATTTCGTTGGTTTTCTTGATACCATGCTTCTCGGCTGTAATTCGACCAGAATTTGCCATACTGACCCGTAAAATCTTCGTGGTGTAAATGCAGCCAATCGTACAAAGGCAAAGCATTGCTAATAATCTCTTCGTCGTAAACGATGTCGTATTTTATTTCAGCATAGGTCATTACCAAGGTTACAGCATCATCCCATGGCAGCTTGTTTTTGGGAGAGTACACTGCTACTTTAGGGGCTTTTAGCAGTTTAATTACATCGGCATTAAGCTCAGGGTTGGCTATTTCAGTAACGATGCTGTTGTATTGCACGTCTGCAATGATTTCGTAGCTCACACCTCTTATGAGGCATTCGTTTTCGATTTCCTGAATTTGTTTAATGGCAAAACTTCCACCTCGATAGTTCAGCAGCCAGCTGGCTTCAACGCCTTTGGTGAGGGTCCAATAGGTAATGCCATACGCTTTCAAATGGTCGCGCTGGCTATTGTCCATTGGAATAAGAATATACGCTGCGTAAGATGAATGCAGCGCACAAAGTAAAACAACAAACCATATGTATTTAAAACGGAACATCATCTTTACTATCCCATTCTTCATTCATTTTTGAACTCCTTGTTATAGACCCCGATGAAGCGATTGATTCTCCATCTTTTTCAGCGAAAGTGTTGAATTGTGAGTCGGGTAAATCTTCAAATTTGGCCAAGGTATCGATGAAGCGAAGTGGAATATTTTTTAGTGCACCATTTCTGTGTTTAGCTACAATTACTTCGCCAATACCAAGCAGTGAATTGCCATTTTCGTCTTCGTTGATTTTGTAATATTCGGGACGGTACAAGAACATTACCATATCGGCATCTTGCTCAATCGCACCCGATTCACGTAAGTCGGAAAGCTGCGGTCTTTTGTCTCCACCTCGAGTCTCTACGGCACGACTCAACTGCGACAAGGCAATCACCGGAACGCCCAATTCCTTAGCGATACTTTTCAACGATCGTGAAATAAATGAGATTTCTTGCTCACGGTTACCGCCACCTTCGCCACCCGCGGTCATCAACTGCAAGTAATCGATAATGATGATTTTAATATCGTGTTGTGCTTTTAATCTTCTTGCTTTTGCTCTTAATTCGAAAATAGATAGGGCGGGGGTATCGTCAATAAACAATGGCGCTTCAGAAAGTTGAGTCACCTTAGAATTCAATTGTTCCCATTCGTGACTTTGCAAGGCACCTTTCTTTAATTTCTCTGCGGAAAGGTGTGTTTCAGAAACTATCAAACGGGTTACCAATTGCAGCGATGACATCTCCAAAGAGAATACGGCTGTGGGCAAGTTAAATTGTACCGATGTGTTTCTGGCCACAGAAAGCACGAAAGCTGTTTTACCCATGCCCGGTCGTGCCGCTAAAATAAGCAAGTCACCTGGTTGCCAGCCCGATGTTAATTTATCTAATTCTGCAAAGCCCGATGGAACTCCACTCACACCATCTCCCTTTTCGGCTGCCTTTTTAATTTGATCTTTGGCCTCTTTAATCAAGGTGGCCATGTCGGCGTAATTCTTCTTGATATTTCCTTCGGCAACTTGAAACAAGTTTTTCTCTGCATTATCCAACAAGGTAAACACATCAGTGGTTTCGTCATAAGCATCGCGAATGGTTTCCGATGAAATACGAATCAATTCTCGTTGAATGTGCTTTTGAGAGATAATTCGCGAGTGGTATTCTATGTTGGCGGCCGATGAGATTCTGTTGGTGAGTTGTGTTAAATAATACGCTCCACCTACCATTTCCAGCTCTCCTTCTTTTTGTAAGTCGTTTTTTACCGTAAGCAAATCTATCGGCTCAGATCGTTGAAATAGGCGCTGAATAGAGGCATATATTCTGTTGTGGGCATCTTTGTAAAAACTTCCTGGTTGAAGAATATCAATAACTTCGGTTAAAGCATCTTTTTCTAGCATTAACGCACCCAATACAGCTTCTTCCAAATCCACTGCTTGTGGCGGAATTTTGCCGTGTTGCTCTTCCATAGATAGCATTGCTGGCCGCTTTTTCTTATTCGCCGTCTGTTTTTCACCTAATCTATTCATGCTTTATTTTTTACCGTTGTGAACGTGCAAAGATGCGGAAAAATCGGCACACTTCAAATGAAGATTTTTTAACATATTGGCAAGATATTGGGTTAGCAAAATGTGCGTATTTTTAGTACACTTGTACTCATTAAAGTCTATCGTTATGAAAAAATTAGTGTTTATTCCATTGTTGTTCATTGCTTTCGCTTTTGCGGCTGGCTATACTTACACCAAAGATCAGTTGATGGAACCAGTAGCCTTGGCAAAGGTTTTAAATGATGTTAAAGCTAAGAAACCGTTGGTATTAAATGTGGGTTCAGTAGATGATATTAAAACTGCGATTAATGTTGGTCCGGCTAGCATTAAGTTAGGGATTGATAAAATGAACGCCGCTTTCCCTAAAATTAAAAAAGATCAGAGTATTGTTATTTATTGCGGATGTTGCGCTTTAGAGCACTGTGAAAATATACCTCCTGCATTGAAATTATTGAAAGAGAAAGGGTTTAAAAAAGTTAAAGTTTTGAATATCCCTATAGGAATAGGTGAAGATTGGAAGTCGAAAGGTTATCCAATGAAATAATACGCTTAGTTGAAAAGACTAAATTTCATTCTTTTAGCAACTTCCAAATAGCCCTCTTTTTTCAAGTGCATTCCATCAAAACTAGCCGCATTTAAATCGTCAAATAAATCATTCAAATTCAGATATTCTATCTTGTGTAGATATTTCGAATCAATCAATTGTCGAATACAATACTGTTGAACAGAATTAAAAGCGTTTGGCTGACAAACTACCACTGTTCTTATGTTTTTAGAACTTAGATTTTGAAGTACCTTATCCATCTTGTTTATGTACTCTTTGTAAGGCTGCTCTCCTTTGCTCATCAGTGCTTGAGAAATCATATCGGCATCGCGGTAATGCTGATTTATCTGAGCGCGTAGCGCAGCATTTGTAGTATTGTTTTTAAAAACAGGCTTATCAGCTTTGTTATCTAAAGGCGTTAACTTTCTAATCAGTTCTTTAAAGTAAAAATTGAGTATGGGTTTGTAGCCAAAACAAAAGAATAAAGGGTCGCCTCCTCTAAAATTGTAATCGCGAAGTTTTGTTGGGTCGCGGTCGGTTTCGCCTTGATACAAAATCGCCATATCGAAATCTAAATCTTCGTAATAATGAACGTCGCTGGCTATTCCATAAATTCCTTGATTGTTCGCACCTAAATTAATTACCGAATATTTTTCTCCTAATAATGTTCTCAATTGTGCTGGCCATGCTTCATGCTCTTCTACACCAAAACCGTAAGTAGTGCTTCCTCCAAAGCATGCTATTCTGTATTCTCCTGCTTTTTTGTCTTGTGCAATTTCTCCTCTGTAGCCGTGAATGTTGTAGTAGTCGTGCAAAAAGTAGTCGCTTACACAAACTCCCAAAATAAAGAGCAACAGGAAAATCCATTTGCTGTATTTGTTTTTCAATACCGACTTTAACATTATGTATTTTGTTAACTTTGCGCTAAAGTTAATATTTCATGTCGGAAAAACTCAATACTATAGAAGAAGCCATAGAGGATCTTCGCAGCGGAAAAGTAATAATTGTTGTTGATGATGAAGATCGTGAGAATGAAGGTGATTTCTTATGTACAGCCGATGCCGTTACACCCGAAATAATCAATTTTATGGCAACACATGGTAGAGGTTTAATTTGTGCGCCATTGCTAGAGCAACGTTGTAAAGATTTACAACTCGATTTAATGGTTACCACCAATTCGGCTTTGCATGAAACACCTTTTACTGTTTCTGTTGATTTAATTGGTCAGGGCGTTACAACTGGTATTAGTGCTGCAGATAGAGCCAAAACAATTAAAGCATTGATCGACCCGAATACAAAACCAAGTGATTTAGGTAAGCCTGGACACATCTTCCCGTTAAAAGCACAACCAGCGGGTGTTTTGAAACGTGCCGGACATACAGAAGCAACTATTGATTTAGCGCGTTTGGCCGGACACTACCCAGCCGGAGTGATCGTAGAAATCATGAATGAAGATGGTAGCATGGCGCGTCTTCCCGATTTGAGAATCATTGCTCAAAAATTCAATCTTAAAATAATTTCTATTGCAGATTTGATTTCGTATCGTTTGAAACACGATTCGTTAATTGATAGAACAGTAGAAGTTCAAATGCCTACTGCTCATGGCGATTTTAGATTAATTTCTTACACTCAAAAATCATCTGGCGAAGAACATTTGGCTATGGTGAAAGGCGAGTGGACAGAAGACGAAGCAGTTTTAGTTCGTGTTCACTCATCATGTTTAACGGGTGATGTTTTTGGTTCTTGCAGATGCGATTGCGGTCCGCAATTACACAAAGCCCTAGAAATGATTGAAAAAGAAGGAAAAGGAGTTTTGTTGTATATGAATCAAGAGGGTAGAGGTATTGGTTTAACCAATAAATTACGCGCTTATAAATTACAAGAACAAGGAAGAGATACCGTAGAAGCCAATTTAGAATTGGGTTTTAAAATGGACAATCGTGATTATGGTGTTGGCGCTCAAATATTGAGGGATTTAGGATTGCGTAAGATAAAATTAATGAGTAACAACCCTCAGAAACGTGCTGGCTTATTGGGGTACGGATTGGAGATTGTAGATAATGTGGTCATCGAGATTCAGAGCAATCAACACAATAAGTTCTACTTGGAAACTAAGAAGTTGAAGATGGGACACGATTTGAAATTGGATTAGAACATAAAAAAAGCCCCTTGCAATTTCTTACAAGGGGCCAACCTAAATATATGCGGGGAAAATCTTAATTACTTTTTAGAAGTAAAAGTCTCTGTGTGTTTGCCAACAGTTACCGTTACTGTTTCATCGCATGAACCTGAACCAAAATCAATTACTCTTGTTAGTTTTCCTGTTGGAGTAACCTCTAATACACCACTTACAAATTCATGGCAGCTTGATTTGTATAACAATGCTGTAGTTATTTTAGCATCTACTTCTTCTCCGATTGCTTTTGTTTTCGAAGCTGTTCCTGTTACTGTAAATTCATCATCACTGTAATCTTTTAATGTATTGTATCCTGTGGTCCAAACTCTAGTTCTATCTGCAGTAGCACTTACAACACCACCATCAGTTAAAGTAACTGTAACAGAACCTGTGATGTGCCATGTTGGTGCAGAAGGTAATCCTTGTGTAAGAGCAGCTGTTCTTGTTCCTTCTACTGCGTTTCCGTTCACATAGTAGTTGCTGGTAGTGATTTTTCTGGTGGTGTTTTGCTTGAAAGGCTCTCCAACTCTGGTTAAGTATAATTTCCCTTTTCTAACTTTTCCATCTTTACAAGTGTAGCCATTTCCAAAATCAACAGAAATTTTAACAGTATCTCCATTTGTTTCTTTGGTTACGATAGCTGAGTCGGCAAGAATTGCGCCTAGTTCATCGGTTTTAAATGATTTGCCAGTTAAACCAGCTTCTGCTTGGTCGGCAATGGCATCCATGTCGTTGTTTGCGTTTTCTGAAGCAGTGTAGCTTGATGCAGAGCTGGTGCTTTCGTCTTTCTCTTTTTTACAAGATGTTAATGTTAATCCTAAAGCTGTAAAAGCTATTAATCCGGTTTTTAAAATTTGTGTCGTTTTCATAATAAGGGTAAATTAAAAGTTTTGTTATTTGTCGATAAGACGGTGATATGAAAAGATGGGTTGCCTGAATTTTTCGATAAAATTTTTGTAGAGACGAAATGCTTTCGTCTTAAAGTAGAAAATCTAGTCTATAGAAATTGTTACTTCTATAGAGAACAAGCCGCAATATCAATTTTCGAGTGTATTGAAACTTGGTATAACAGAAACCGACGACACTCAGTTTTAGGCAATTTAACCATCGTGGAATTTGAAAAATTAATGCATCTAAAATGTCGCTTAACTTTTTGTCCATTTTTTTGTTGCAAGTTCATAAGATTTCTATATCTAATATCTCTCATTTATTGAAAATAATATCTTTTTTCAGGATTATCAATAACTCCCCAATAGTATAGCAATTCACAATTAAGTCTTGATTCAGAAGAATCAGTGAATTTATTCCAACTCATTACGTTACAATTGGAGGAAAGGGAAATGTTTTTTTCTTTTGAATGGGCAATTTTAATTATTGCTTGCTTTTCGCATTCATTGTTGTTAAAATTAGGTGTGTCGGATATTTGATAAATTATTGAAACGATTACTGTTGCTAGAATATAAGCATATTGAGTTGTGCTTTTTAATTTCTGTATAATCACCAAAGATGATATAATAAATAGATAAAATAAGCACAGCATCACAGGCATAAAAGTGTCGTATCTTACAATGTTTTCTCTGTAATTTTTATAGCCACCCAAGGGTAAAAGCAAAAGATAAAGAAAGCTAAATATAGAAATCAATTTTAGTGCTTTAAATACTTTTTTAGCAGCGATATCACTTTTGAATTTTAGCAAGATAAACATGTTTGTAATGGTGACTAAAATAAATATCGATGCAACAAATTTATCTGTAAAAATACGCCATAATCCTGTAGGAATGCGTGAATAGCGTTCTGTAAGTGAAGGTGTTTCTTCAAATTGAAAAATAGTATTATTAAAACCAACATACAAAGAGTAAGCACTTAAAACGCAAGAAAAGAGAAGCATTGTCATTTGAAATTTTTTGAATTCATGTTGCTCTACCACCGCCTTTTTCCATTCAAAACCATAATATACTATGGCGAAAATTATTAGTAATCCAGGTATTAGTGCACCACTAAAAGGCAAAGCAATAGTGAAGAAAGAAGAAACGATGACCTGTAAAAACTTAACAACTTTATTTTGATTAAAAGCACTGTTTTTTAATATTGGGTATAGAAAAAGTAATAGAAAAAGTAAGGGTAAAGCATAGAAAAAAGTATAGGTTATCGATTTGTCTATTATACCTATATAGGGCTGAAATCCATTCGTTTGCACTAAACAAGTGAAAATAGCTGCAGGAATCAAAAAAGATGTTTTTAATACATTAAAAGTTCTTCCAATAAATGCCGATAACATAAAAACATATCCTATTTGTACTAGGATTTTAAATAAAGCCGAGGAAAGATAAATGCTTTCAGTGGGTGTGGTGATTTTTTGAAATACAAAGGGTACACTTTGAAAATACGCCTTCAATGAATAGTGAATAAAATAACGATTGGGATTGGCGTATTTCTCGTTTTCTAAAAGTACTTTAAGAGCAAAAGGGTCTTCTAGTATTTTATTCACTTCCTCGGCAGGGACAACACCTCCAGCCAAATCGCCATCAATAGGCATGTTGTAATGTTGCAAAAAAGAATAGCTTAAATCGGTCAGAAGAAAAATAATTAAAAAACCAGCTAAAACTTTTTTTTTCATCATTGAATAATTAACTTCTCCATAGAAATGGTGTCACCAATAATAATTTTAACAATATAAATACCACTACTTCCATCAAATTTAATTTCTTCAACTGGATTTTGAACTATTTGATGGTATATTTTTTTACCAGTAATATCGTATATTTCGAGAGAGCCAGATTGTATGTCTTCAAACTAAAGTGAACTAACTCTAAAGGAGTGTTTTTCATTAAATCGAAGTTAAATTATTTTTTCTAGCGTTGATAAAATTCAGTCGTTTTAAATTTTCATAATCCTCCTTTCTTTTCTTAATTGATTCATATTTAATTC
>CAMDPJ010000025.1 GCA_945903925.1 Chryseobacterium gleum | reverse complement strand
TTCTTATGTTTTTGGGGTTGATATCGGCCGCTTCAACGCCCATGTTTTTTAGAAAGTTTTTGTCTATTTTATATAAGCCAGTAGTGCTAATCGACAATTTGTACCATTTGCCTGATGCTAGAATACTTGAATTGGCTGATTTGTATTTTTTTGCCGATGCAGGTGTGCTTGCTTCGAAAAGCACCTTTGTGATTTCAATATTTACCTTAAGAACTTTCATCCATTGATTGTTGTTGTTCTTAAAGATGGTGCTAAAAAAAACCTTGGCTACTCCTTTTTCTCTGGCAGCAGATATTGATTTTTTTTCTGTTATCTGTGCAAGTGGACTTAGTTCTTTAAAGTATTTCAATTCATGAGCTGTTAGCTCAGCGCTTTCTAGAATTTGAATAGTATAATCGAAATCTTTTAACTTTTTATCGTACCATTTGGTATAGGCGTAAAAGGGCATATTGCCTTCTGACCCTAAAGTGATTTCGTTGTTGAAGTTATAGTTTGAAGAGATGTTGTCTTTTTTCCATTCCAGCGTAAGTAACTCGGCACGAAGCTGCGCCGAAATCATAATAAGCAATAAGACACACCATTTATTTAACATAAGCGACAAACGATTTTTATCCACATTTATTTCAAGATCACTAATTTTTCAAAGTATTGGGCGGTGCTTCCGTCGGCTCCCTTAGCGTGAATTTGATAAATATACACTCCTTTTCCAATAGCATCACCATAGTCATCTAAGCCATCCCAAGAGATGGGGCCTACTCTAATGTTTTCGCTGTACATATTTTCATGAAAAGTTTTAATCAGTTTGCCTGATATGGTAAATATTTGTAAGGTGATGTCTAAGTTTTTTCCTGGTTGATTGTGCTCGAAATAAAAACTAGTACTAGTAGTAAAAGGGTTAGGGTAATTTAAAACGTGGGCCAAAGCAATTTTAGCATCACCAGCCACGATAAACTCAGTGTAAGCGCGCGCAGAATTATTGTAATTGTCGTATGCTTTAACTTCCACAGAGTGTCTGCCTACAGCAACATCAGATAGTCGGTATTTAATTTTTCCTTTTTGATATGAGTCTAGGGCAGGCTCAAAATAAGGGCTCAGCTGAATGCTTTGTGTGCTTTTTTCATCTAAAATGGCTACCATGGAATGCGCTATATTTTCGCTGGTTATATTAATGCCGCTAGAATCTTTAAGCATTACTAAAATAAGTGGTGCGTTATTGGTGGCATTTCCATATATAAAAGAAGAGTCGTTCAAGTATAGTTTCAGTTCAGGGCCTTCGTTGTCATTGTGCGCATTGGTTTCTGTACCACCAATCAATACCTTTTGATAACCGTTGCATTCCAAGCGATTGTTGCTTACTGCGTAAAAGCTCATTTTACCATAATCTACCTGATAGGCAATATCTTTTGGTACTACAAAATCGATTGTGAACTCGCCATTTTTCACAGTGTTTTTTCCTTCAAACAAGAGATTGTGCTGAAAATTGTAGCTAAATGGAGCAATGCCTCCATCGTTGAGTAGGGTAGCATAAGGTATTTTTTTATCAAAAAGCTTGGTGAAAATATAGCCATCGAAGTCGCTTAATTTTGTTCCAGAGTTATTGGTTAATTCTCCACTTATACGCACCTTCATTAAGGCTTTTATGGTATCGGTTGTTGTGTTTTGAGTAAGGTTAATGGTGTTATTTATTTTGGTTTTTAGTGATTTAGAAGGTGATATCAATCTAAGAGCAGGATCACCCAGCAAAGTAAAATTTCTATCGTTTAGTCCGCCATTATTTAGCACTTTAGTCTCTTTAAAAACATCGCCAATGCAGGTGTGCTCGCCTTCTTTCTTAGCAAAAACAATGTTATAGAAATTATTGTTGAGGTTGAAGTTGGGGCTGGAATATACAATTCTAGTGGTAGTGAAAAGAGCGATGGCCCCGCCGTTTGCGTTGAGCAATAAAGCTTCTCCAGCCGAGGTGGCATCTACCATATCGAATCTACTAAAATCGCAGGTAGCGGTGAAAAACAATGGCATTTTAATTCCGTTTTTTAGTGAGCGTAGATCTTGAGTGCTAATGATTCTTTCACCACTTAATCCATCTTCACCACCATGACCTGTATAGTTTACAATGAACACGCCTTTATTGATTTTGTCGAGAACCGTTCTTTTTGCTTCAGGATACAGGGGTTGCGCGCTGCTGCCTTCCTGTTTGTAGCTATCTAAAAACACTTTGTCAATGTTGAAAACAGGATTGGTGTTGTCTACTTTGTTGGCCAGTTGATCGGCTTGTTTCATGTGAATATTGTAGTCTTCGTCATCGGCAATGAACATGATTTCGTTTTTCCAATTGGTGAACAAGTCGTTTTTCTCGGCTTCCATGTTTGTATTTTGGCCATCGAAATAATTAGAATAGCTAAAAACTTTATCTACAACTTTTTTTGCGTCGTTTAAAGAGCTTACAGGAATTCTACCTACCGCTATATCGGGCAATTCACTGCTAGAAATTGTCCATGCCCCTTCATTGTTATCTAAAAGTGCATAAAAATCATCGGAGGTATAAGAAGCTGTTTCCCTTGTGGAGTTGACCGACTGAAAAGTAGGAATTAAGTTTTTGTTGCCAGGAAGTATGTTTTTGTAATCATAAGTACCATCGCCAAGTAAAAGAAGGTATTGTAGGGTGTCGCTGCCTGGAAATTTATTGTTGTACACCATCCTCACGAAATTCCTTACTCCACAAACGTCTTTTACACCTCCAGAAAATTCGTTGTAAATTTCATTAATTAATACCACATTGGTGCTTAAAGAGTCTTGTTGTTCATGAAAATTGGCCAGTCTAAGGGCTTCACTGTATAAACTTGGATGCGTGATGATGAGCAGTTTACTGGGGGTAAGCCCATGCAGGTTTTGATTTTCAACTTTTTCGCAGTACAAAGGGGTTGATGATTTGTTTGGGTCGAACAGAATGAATTCCCTCAAGGTATCTGCATTGACATTAAAATGAATACTATCGTTAGAAATAGCATAATTGATTTCTTTCACATTGTCGAAATTGCTTATTTCCCAAAGCTCTAAGTTGTTATTACATTGCGCTATGTGATAGTTGATAACATTGCCGCTGCCCGTGAGCTGAGGGTTGGAAAAATGCATGGTAGAGTCATCGTAAATCAATTTTCTGAAAACATTAATGTCGAGATAATCAATCCATCCTTCTGAAAAACTATAGGGGGCGTTATAAGTGTAGCTAATTTTAATATTATCTCCATTGGGTTTTTGTACGAAGTAATTAAATCCGTTTTTAGCGATATCATCGGTGCTATTTCCCGAGATAGAAGCAATGCTTAAGTTTTGCAAGCTTCCGTTGTCTATTTGAATATCAAAAGTGCTGCCGCCTACCGCCTGATTTTTGGCATATAGTTTAGAATACAACAACACATTTGCATTAATATCTGTGTTGGCAAAATTATAAGAGAATTCTTTTGTTTCCGGCTCATCAAAATGATCGCCTAACCATAAGTTACCCGAGCGCAATAAGTTGTTTTCCTCTGTTTCATGATGTTTACGATCTAGAAAGATATATGTATCAATGGTTTTAGCATTGCTCGGCAATTGCTGAACAATTTCTTTAGAAGAGGATGAGTTGTAGTTTAAATAGTAATAGGCGGTATCTGAATAAATATTCAATTTGTGTTTGAACATAGAATAGATGTCATCGTAAATCCATTGATTGCCACCTTTTCCATAAAAAAGAACGTAATCTCCCTCATCAAAAAAACCATTGCCATTGTCTACTCTTTTAATGGCAATTTCGGGTAAATCATCTTTGTTACTTACGGCATTTGAGTAGGGTAGCATTTCACCCCCAAAGGAATGCAGTTTAATGTCGTTAATCGACGATATTTCGTTCACAGCTATGCCGTTGTTAAGCATTGATATGTAATCTATTTTGTAGATTCCTTCATTAATCACAGCATATTTATGCCAGTTCCCTTGCGCCAAAAGAGATTGATTGGCTGTTTTGTAGCTGCCTAACACTTGTTTTTTAGCATTAACCGAGTTTACATCAATAGTAATGGATTTTACTTTGTGAATTTCGCCCGATGCATTAAAGTAAAAAGGGTTAAAGCTCACATAAATGACTGTTTTTCCTGAACTGCTTCCCCAAGAGAAACTCCAAGTTAATTTCTCTTCTAAATTTTCTTTTCTAAGAGGATAAATGTCTTCTTCTATTACAATTTCCGACACGTTTTCTAGCTTATCAATCGAAATAGAGTCTTTTGTATCGGCAATAAAGAAAACGGCAGTATGCTTATTTTCGGTGCTTATTTGCACGTCAATATTTTGCTTAAAGCTTTGCGAAAAAACATTTAACGCGCTAAAAATCAATACTAAAAAGATGACAAATGCGTTTTTCATTGTGTTGAAGGTATCCATTTTATTGCTTAATGAAAAAATTTTTTTTCTGAAAAAAATGTAGTCAACGAAGTTTATTATGAAAATATTTTTGTTACTTTTAAATTTGTATTCAGTATAGTAGGGGTAATCATTATTAAAATAATTTGTATAATTGTGCCTGTGGAAATTAAACCTATTGGTATATTAAGTAAGATAGGAACAGCTTTTATGCTAGTTCTACTTCTTGATTGTGTAAATCCAACCCTCATTCGTGCTCAAGATCCTGAGTTTACTCAGTTCTACGCCAATCCACTTTATCTTAATCCTGCGATGGCTGGCACACACCGTTGTCCGCGTATAGCTATGAATTACAGAAACCAGTGGCCAGCTATCGCTGGAACTTACGTTACTTACAGTGCTTCTTACGATCAACATGTTGATTTCATGTCGGGTGGTATTGGCTTGTTGGTCACAAATGATCAGGCTGGACAAGGAACTTTGAATACCTTAAATGCGAGTTTGATGTATTCTTATTTGTTGAATTTAGGAAGGACATTCTCTATTAAGTTTGGGTTTCAAGGATCTTATCATCAAAAAACAGTTGACTGGAATAAATTAACGTTTGGCGATATGATTGATGCTAAGCTTGGTTTTATATATAAGTCAGCTGATCTTCAGCCGAACAGAACTGTTTCTGCAGTAGATTTTTCAGCAGGTATTTTAGGGTATAGCAAGTCTTTCTTTATTGGCGGTGCAGTGCACCACATACTTCAACCTCAGGAGTCTTTTTATACTGGTGGAAACAGTCTATTGCCAATGAAAATTACTGGTCATGCTGGGGCGGTTATTCCCGTTGGTAGTGGTGGGGGAAGAAAAAGAAGAGGCGCGCCAGAAAGTTCAATTTCACCAAATATATTGTTCCAAAAACAAAGAGATTTTATCCAACTTAACTTGGGATTGTATGTAACTAAAGGTCCGATTGTGGGAGGTTTGTGGTACAGAGGACGCGACGCTTTTATTTTGCTAGTAGGTGTTCAGCAAGGCTTTTTTAAATTTGGGTATAGTTACGATGTTACAGTGTCTAAATTATCTAATGCATCAGCGGGCTCTCATGAAATATCAATGCAGTTGTTGTTCGACTGTAAACCTAAGAAAAGAAAATTCCGTCCGTTAAGTTGTCCATCGTTTTAAATGAATAAAAAATATGAATGTTATGAATAAGATGAAGTTGTTTAAAGGAACTGTTTGTGTAGTTGCCGCCATCACTCTTTTAACGAGTTGCGGTAAAGACTTGTCGAATTCTACCGGTTGGACTTACAATGATCCAAAAAACGGTGGTTTTGAGGTTCAACCTTATGGTGAGCAGGAAACTGGTCCCGGATTAATCTTCGTTGAAGGTGGTTATTACACGATGGGGCAAACCGAAGATGATGTAATGTACGAGCAAAATAATGTTGCTCGAAACGTCACAGTTTCTTCATTCTATATGGATGAAACTGAGATTCGTAATGCCGATTGGAGAGAGTATGTGTATTGGTTGTTGAGAGTTTTCGGGCAATCATTGCCTGAGGTTCCTAAGAAAGCGCTTCCAGATACTTTGCAATGGAGAGATGAATTGGCTTACAATGAGGAATATGTAGAGTGGTATTTCCGTCACCCTGCTTACAACGAATATCCTGTGGTTGGTGTGAACTGGTTGCAAGCTACCGATTATTGTATTTGGAGAACCGACCGCGTTAATGAGATGATCATGATTCGTGAAGGTGTCTTGAAAGTGAACCCTAACCAACAAGATGATGACAACTTTAATACAGATGCTTATTTGTTAAATCAATACGTAGGTGAGGTTCAGGGAGATTTAGTGAGTCTTGACCCTAACGGTGGTGGATTTAGAAAAGTGGTTAGAGAAGATGGTATTTTGTTGCCTCGCTACCGCCTCCCAACAGAATCTGAGTGGGAATATGCAGCTATCGGTTTAGTAGGTAACACTATCGATGAGCGCATTATCGACAGAAGAATTTATCCTTGGAATGGTCACTGGGTTAGAAATAAAGACGACCAATGGCAAGGTGAAATGATGGCCAACGTTATGAGAGCTAAAGGTGATATGATGGGTGTTGCAAGTAAATTGAATGACTCATATGATATTACCGCTCCAGTTCGTTCTTTCTGGCCCAATGATTATGGCTTATACCACATGGCTGGTAACGTTTCTGAATGGGTAATGGATGTTTATCGTCCCTTAACTGCTGAAGATGTTAATGAATTTCGTGCTTTCCGTGGTAATGTTTTCAAAACCTTCAAAGAAGATGATGCAAATCCAGATGAGTATGCTGTAAAAGATTCTTTAGGAAGAATGGTTTATAGAGAGGTTGATGCTGCTAAAGATAACTTGGCAGAAAGAAGAAACTACAAAAAAGCTGGTAACATTGATTATTTAGATGGTGAGTTTACTTCATCTGTATTCTTTGCTGATGAAGGTTACAAAGATCCTTCAAAAGACAACAAATTGATGTACGAAGCGGCTAACCCAACTGCAACCGGTCACTCATTGCTTTCTAACAGAACAAGAGTTTACAAAGGTGGTTCTTGGAAAGATAGAACTTACTGGATGGGGCCTGGCACAAGAAGATTCTTGAATGAAGACCAATCTACAGATTGTATCGGTTTCCGCTGTGCAATGCACCGCGTAGGAAGTCAGGTTCAATTTGGAGAAGGTAAAGGCGCTAAATAATTTGAACTTCAAATGTTCATAAAATATAAATCCCCTCATTTTTTTGAGGGGATTTTTTTTGATATTAGTCCTATGGAAATTCAACAAATCTACGCTCTCTTACTTCAACAAGAACAGAAGGTGAGCACCGATACCAGAAAACTAGAAAAAGGCTCTATCTTTTTTGCTTTAAAAGGAGATAGTTTTAATGCCAATGAGTTTGCTGTTTCCTCTATTGAATCGGGCTGTGCCTATGCAGTTGTAGATGACAAAAGTATTCAGCATCCTCAATGTATTGTGGTGGACGATGTACTTCAAACTTTGCAAGATTTGGCAAAACACCACCGTCGTCAGTTTGCTATTCCTGTAATTGGAATTACCGGCACTAATGGGAAAACAACCACTAAAGAATTGGTCAATCAAGTGTTGAGCACTATGTATAAAGTGCATTGCACCAAAGGTAATTTCAATAATCATATTGGCGTGCCCCTTACTTTACTCTCTATGCATGAAGATACAGAAATTGCGATTATTGAAATGGGCGCAAATCATCCATTTGAAATAGATTTTTTATGCAAAATAGCAGAGCCTAATTATGGTGTGGTAACCAATATGGGGAAAGCACATTTAGATGGTTTTGGTGGCTTTGAAGGGGTGGTTAAAACGAAGTCGGAAATGTATCAATTTTTGGCTGTCCATCAAGGTGAAATATTTGTCAATGCATCAGATGAATTGCTCATGAGGCAGTCGGCATTGGCTCCCAAAAGGTTGTTTTATCAAGATGAGCACTTTAAAGGATCGGTTATTTCTACCAATCCTACCGTGAATTTTCAATTGAATTACATTGCAGAAAGTTTAGAAATAGCGAGTCATTTATTTGGCGAGCACAACCTCATCAACATGCTTTGCGCCGCTAGAGTGGGTGTAGAATTTGGTGTTTCATTAAACGCAATTAAGGAGGCTTTAGAGTCTTATCATCCCGATAACAATCGTTCACAAGTTGTTCTTTCTGAAAAAGGAAATACTTTGATTTGGGATGCATACAACGCCAATCCTAGCAGCATGAGTGCGGCGGTGAATGCTTTTGCGAATACCCCAAACGAAAGGAAAGTAGCGATTTTAGGAGATATGCTAGAGTTGGGGGGAGAGGCGCACAAAGAACACGAAACGATGATTGCCTTACTTACTAAGTTGAATTTGCCAGCGTATTTAGTGGGACCAGAATTTGTAAAATGCGCTTCTTCTTTTAAATCTTTTGCCAACGCCTCAGAACTTAAAGAATATTTGATTCAATCTTCTTTAATTGGTCATTCTGTTTTAATTAAAGGCTCAAGAGGAATAAAGCTGGAAATACTTAAGGAAATATTATAAAAATGACTTGATAGTTCCGAAGGAAAATCTATTGAGAAAGATTAATGATTTGATAGATTTTTCATTTATCTACGAAGATTTGGTACACAAATACTGTTTGGATAATGGTCGCAAGGCAGAAAGTTCGATACTTCTGTTCAAGTATTTGCTATTAAATACAACATGCACACTCTAAAAGATATTTGTTACAAAGATGGCGCGCAGTCAAAATCTTACTCGGCATCAATAAAATCAAATCTGCATCAAGATCAAATGTATTTTCAAGAAAAATAATACTTTAAAGACAAAGCGAAGCATGGGTATGAAATAGAAGCAAAAAACAGTGAATTAAAAAATGTACACGGTTATGCAATAGCAATATCATGCGACCTACACAGCATGCAAATGTAAGGATCCATAGACATTTTCACAGTAAACTAAAAGAATACTAAATATAACATCAAAGAGCATATAAAAGCATAGAAACCGACTGAAAACCCTCGACTAAAAGTGTTTTTTAAGCAAATCAAAAACAATAAATCAAAAATCATCTAAAAACAGAAAAGCGATTAAGGAAAATTTCTTTAACCTTAATCGCTTTTTTTTTAATCTCTCTAAAAAAGAACTACTTCTTCAGTGGCCTTGAAATTCAGAGGGGCTTTTTGTTTGATTTGGATAGAATATTATTGTGCCGCAGGAGCCTCAGCCTCAGCAGTAGGAACTTCAGGCGTTGCCTCAGCAGAAACCTCTTCAGTTACAACTACTTGCTCAGCAGTAACATCTGCAGTGGCAGTTACTTCTTCGCTAGCAACTTGTTCAGCAGCGGCAGAAGCTTCAGCAGCAGCTACCTTAGCAGCAATTGCTTGAGCTTTTGCAGAGCTAACAGCTTTTTCAGCTTCTAATGCTTTCTTTTTAGCATCTGCTTTAGCAGAGCTTAAAGATTTCGCAGTTTTATCGTTTGTACTGTTTTTACCTTCCAACCAAGCAGTAAATTTTGCCTCGGCTTGTTCTTGGGTTAATGCACCTTTAGTTACTCCACCATCTAAGTGTTTTTTCATTAAAACACCAGCTGTTGAAAGAATAGTTCTAACTGCATCACTAGGTTCAGCGCCTGTTTTAGTCCAATAAAGAGCTCTGTTGAAATCAAGGATAACTGCAGGAGGATTAACGTTAGGATTGAAAGTTCCTAATTTCTCAATGAATTTACCATTTCTTGCAGAACGAGAGTCAGCAATTACTACATGATAGATAGCTGCCTTTTTCTTTCCTTGTCTTTGTAATCTAATTGTTGTTGCCATAATGTGGTTTTTAAAGTTGGCTGCACGAGCCGGTTATAAATTTTTAATAAGGGCGACAAAGATAGGGTATTTTTTTAAATATCAAAGTGCCATTTCATTTTATTCTTATGTCTACAATGAAAATATATATATTTAAGGATGTGCGTGAAAGTGCTAAAAGGTAATAATAGCAAGTAAAGCATACCTGTTTTACGCATAGGTTTTTGATTTTGGACTCTTTAAGCAACTTTTTGCTATAAAAAGCAAAGCTAAGTACTTGGAAAATAAAAACATTTGTATATCTTTGTCCTCCGTTTTTAAAAATAGAAGAAATGTTATTGACAACTGAAACAAAGAAAGAACTTTTCAAAAAGTTCGGAAAGTCTGAAAAAAATACTGGTTCTACTGAAGGGCAGGTAGCTGTGTTTACACATAGAATCAACCACCTTACAGACCACTTGAAGGCTCACAAAAAAGATTTCGTAACTCAACGTTCGTTACTGAAGTTGGTTGGACAAAGAAAAAGTTTGTTGAACTACCTTAAAAACAAGGATATCGAAAGATACCGTGCTGTAATTAAGGAGTTAGACTTAAGAAAATAACACATTGAAGGATGCAGCACAAAAAGGCAATTGGATTTCCCAATTGCCTTTTGGCTTTATTAAAAGGTTCAAAATGAACCCCTATTTCGTAATTATAGAAAGTAAATAAATATGCAAGCAATTATTGAAACATTGCAATTAGAGGATGGAAGAACCATCACAATTGAAACAGGAAAATTAGCAAAACAGGCATGTGGTTCTGTTGTTGTGCGCATGGGTAACACCATGTTGTTGGCTACTGTGGTAGCAAACAGAGAAATGAAAGACGGACAAGATTTCTTTCCATTATCTGTAGAATACAAAGAGAAATTTTCGGCAGGAGGAAAAGTGCCTGGTGGATTTATCAAAAGAGAAAACCGACCGAACGAGTTAGAGATTTTAACTTGTCGTTTGGTGGATCGCGCTCTGCGTCCTATGTTCCCAGAAGATTATTTATGTGAGTGTCAAGTTATCATTAGCTTGATTTCTTACGAAGAAGGAATATTGCCTGATGCATTGGCTTGTTTAGCTGCATCTGCTGCTTTGGCTGTTTCTGATATACCTTTCAACGGTCCGGTTTCTGAAGTGAAAATTGGCCGTATTAACGGACAGTTTATTGTTAATCCTACTAAAGCACAATTGGCAGAATCGGATATTGACATGGTTATCGCTGCCGATAAAGACAACGTGCTGATGGTAGAAGGGGAGATGAAGGAGATTTCTGAAGAAGAAATGATTTTGGCGATTAAAACAGCGCATGAGGCGATTAAAAAACAAGTTGATTTGCAAGTTAGATTGGCTGCTAAAGTGGAGAAATCAAAAGTAAAAAGAGATTATCCAACAGCTGCTAAAGACGAAGAATTAAAAGCAAGAATTGAGAAAGAGGCTTACGCTAAAGTGTATGCTGTTGCCAAATCGGCGGCTGCGAAACACGATAGATCGGCAGCTTTCAAAAAAATATTAGAAGAAGTTAAAGCAGGATTCTCTGAAGAAGAGTTGAAAGCAAAAGGAAAATTAATCTCTACTTATTTCCACGATGTTGAGTACAATGCTGTAAGAAGATTATTGTTAGATGAGCAAATTCGCTTAGACGGTAGAAAACCAAATCAAATCAGACCAATCTGGTGCGAAGTGGATTATTTGCCTTCTTCTCATGGTTCTTCAATTTTTACTAGAGGTGAAACGCAGTCATTAACAACGGTAACTTTGGGAACTAAATTAGACGACCAAAGATTAGACGCTGTTTCTGTTGTGAAAGAAGAAAAATTCTATTTGCATTACAATTTCCCTCCATTCTCCACAGGTGAAGCAAAACCTTTAAGAGGAACTTCAAGAAGAGAGGTTGGCCATGGTAACTTGGCACAAAGAGCATTAACTCCAGTTATTCCTACAGGAGAAGCAAATCCTTATACTATTCGCGTTGTTTCTGATATTTTAGAATCTAATGGTTCATCTTCTATGGCTACTGTTTGCGCAGGAACTTTAGCATTGATGGATGCAGGTATTCAAATTAAAAATCCGGTTTCTGGTATTGCCATGGGATTGATTGCCGATAGTGCTGGTAAGTATGAAGTATTGTCTGATATATTAGGTGATGAAGATCATTTGGGTGACATGGACTTTAAAGTTTGTGGAACTAAAAATGGTGTTACGGCTTGCCAAATGGATATCAAGATTCAAGGTTTATCTTATGAAATTCTAACCAAAGCTTTACAACAAGCCAAAGAAGGAAGAGCGCATATCTTGGGTGAAATGATGAAAACACTTTCTGCACCTAAAACAGAATTGAAAGCACATGCGCCAAGAATGGTAAGTGTAATGATTGATTCTGAGTTTATTGGTTTAATTATCGGACCAGGTGGTAAACACATCCAAGAGTTGCAAAAAACTTCTGGTACTGTAATCACTATCGAGGAAATTGAGAAAACCAAACAAGGTAAAGTATCAATCTCTGGAAGCAACAGAGATTCTATTGATTTTGTAGTGAACAAAATTAAAGGAATGACAGCTAAAGCTGTTGTTGGTGAAGTTTACGAAGGTAAAGTGAAAGCTATTCTTGCTTTTGGAGCAGTTGTAGAAATTCTTCCGGGTAAAGAAGGTTTATTACACATCTCTGAATTCGATCACAAAAGAATTGAAGATATCAATACTGTAGCGAAAGAAGGTGATATTATTAAAGTTAAATTGTTAGAGATTGAAGCTAGAACAGGTAAATTAAAATTATCTAAAAAGGCTTTGATTCCTAGACCAGAAAGAACAACTGAAGCTCAGTAATTCAGTTTTTGGATAACAGAAAAGCCCGTTAGTTGAATTACTAGCGGGCTTTTTTTTGTGTTGTACTCAAAACCTAAACCCATACCTAAATTAAGTTGATTGGTGTTAGATACATTTTTTTCGTATGTTCCTAAGTCGCTACTGTAATATTCTGAGACATATCTGCTATAAATATACTTTATGCCAACATATGAAAGGAAATCCACCCTTTCTTTGTCTCGAAGTTTATACAAACCAGCAAATCCAAAATTAAGTTTTTGATCATCGGAAGAGGTGATGAATGGTGCGGCACTTAGTTGAAATCCGATTTTGTTTTTAGAGTACATTTGATAGGATAATCCTATTCCTGTTGTCATACCTGCATTAAATCCAAAGGCATGTGTAAGTTCACATTTTTTTTGTTCTTTTTCTTGTGCAAAACATAACATTGAACTAAGAAACAGAATAGATAAAATTTTATTTTTCATGGTTTAGTTATTAATTTGTAGTGTAAGAACGCAACAATTCTTAATCAGTTGCCTATCTTCAGTGAAAGAACGAATTTATGTTGAGAAAAACAATTGTGTTCGCTTCTATTAGTGGCTTTTTAGGGGTGGTTTTGGGAGCATTTGGGGCGCACGGACTCACTAAAATTGTAGGGGAGAAAGAGTTGTTGATATGGAACAAAGCCGTGTTGTATCAAATGATTCATACTTTAGCTGTTTTGTATATCGGATTGGCAGTAAAATTAGATATGAACAAATTATTAAACACAGCATTCAAATTATTCATGTTTGGCATCCTGTTGTTCTCGGGTTCCTTATATTTATTGGCCTTTCATGAAGTTGTGGATTTTGGAATTTGGAAGAAAGTGTTAGGCCCAATAACGCCTATAGGTGGGTTGCTATTTCTATGTGGATGGATATGTTTGTTAGTGTATGGATTAAAATTAAGTAAGAATGAAAAATAATTACGAGAAGTTTCAAGAGCAAATGAATGAGTTGGCTGTGATAGGTAGTATTGGCGGATTGCTGGCGTGGGATAATGAGGTGTATAAACCATCGAAAGCAGAAGGGATTCGAGCACAGCAAAATGCCTTTATATCTTCTTTATTGCATGAAAAATTCACCAATGTAGATTTTGAAAATTTGGTGGCAGATTTGCAAAAAGATGCTTCTTTAAATGCTGAACAAAAAATCAATGTTGAAAAAGTATTTGTAGATATTCAAAAGCAAAAAAAATTCTCGAAAGAGTTTGTAGAAAAGCAATCGCACATTATTAGCGAAGCTTTTGGCAAATGGCATCAGGCCAAGACCCAAAATGATTTCTCTTTGTTTGAAAAAAGTCTAGAACAAATTGTAGCATTGAGCAAAGAATCGGCAGAAATTATTGGTTATAAAGAACATCCTTACGATGCTTTGTTAGACTCTTACGAACCAGGAATGACCACAGCAAAACTTAAAGTTATTTTTGCCAAAGTGAAAGAAGAATTGGTTCCTTTTTACAATTCTTTATTGCAGAAAAAACAAGTAGATGATACTTGCTTGAATCAACATTACGAAAAGCAAAAACAGTGGGATATAAGCATTGAATTATTGAAGCAAATGGGATATGATTTCACAGCCGGAAGACAAGATTATTCTTCTCATCCTTTTAGTATTGGTTTACATCCAACAGATGTTAGAATTACTACCCGCGCCGACGAGAAGAATTTATCGGAATTGATTTGGAGTGCTTTGCATGAAGGCGGCCACGCGCTTTACGAGCAAGGCTTGTTGCCAGAGCATTTTGGTTTGCCGCAAGGTAATTCTGCTTCACTTGGAATTCACGAATCTCAATCGCGTTTGTGGGAAAACAACGTAGGCAGAAGTTTATCTTTTGTGAAAGCAAATTATCCCTTATTTCAAAAGACATTTCCTGAGGTTTTTGGCAAAGTAGATTTACAAGATTTTTATAAAGCGATTAATAAAGTAGAACCAGGTTTAATAAGAACCAATGCCGATGAAATATCTTATCATTTGCATGTGTTAATTCGTTTTGAAATTGAAGTAGCCTTGATGGAAGATAAAGTTAAGGTGAAAGATTTGCCTGAATTGTGGAATGCAAAATACAAAGAATATTTAGCCATAGATGTGCCTTCAAATACCTTAGGTGTTCTGCAAGATGTGCATTGGTCGCATGGTAGTTTGGGCTATTTTCCTACCTATTCTATCGGTAGTTTTTATGCCGCTCAGTTTTTTGCGCATGCACAAAAACACACACCTCAATTGAACGATAAAATTGAGCGAAAGGAAACCGCAGAATTACTGTCATGGTTGCGTAAAAATATTCATGAGAAGGGACGTTTATATACCTCTGAGGAGATTTGTGAACAAGTGACTGGTGAAGGTTTGAATTTTGAATATTTCATGAATTATGTGAAGACTAAATATTCTAAGATTTATCAAGAGAAGTAATTAACTTCCGATGCATTTGGTGTTTTGCCTCCTCTTTCAAAGTTAAGCACAGAGCAAGAGATGTATCATTTTGTGCCAGAATTCCTAATGCTATTCTCCACCCAAAAAATGCGTGAAAAAATCAAGAAGAATGCAAAGTTGCAGCATTAAAATTAGTCGAGAAATTTAAAGTAAATCACCAAAATTTTGAGTGATAGGTAAAAAGAGTATTTTTACCCTATGAGCTTTTCTAAATATTACTTTTATTTATACGCCTTATTTTTTGTTTTTTCTTGCGTTGCGCCGCAAGGTAAAACTATAGTTGTGTCTTCTGGAAGTTCGATAAATTTGGCTATTCAGCAGTGTGAAGAAGGTGACACTATATTGATTCACGGTGGGGTTT
>CAMDPJ010000024.1 GCA_945903925.1 Chryseobacterium gleum | reverse complement strand
TAAATATTCTCAATTCTTTATCGATAATATTAACTTGTTACTTCACACCAATTTTAAAGCCACCAACATCTTCTCTATTGCAACGAATTCTTTATTTGGCACTTCGCTGCCAATCGATAAAATTATTTTGCCTGTGGGCATTTCTTTCTTCACTTTTCAAACGCTTAGCTACACCATAGATATTTACTTTGGCAATTTAGAACCTACAGAAGATATTTGGGATTTTTCTTTTTTCATTACCTTCTTTCCGCAACTAGTTGCCGGACCAATTGTTCGCGCTGCCCACTTCATTCCACAAATCAAGAAAAAATACAGTTTAACACAAGAAGATTTTGGAAGAGCAGTATTCTTAATTCTAACTGGATTATTTAAAAAAGTAGTGATTTCCGATTTCATCTCGGTGAACTTTGTCGACCGCGTTTTCGATAATCCGCTCAGTTACTCGGGCTTCGAAAACTTGATGGGTATTTACGGTTATGCTATTCAAATCTATTGCGATTTCTCGGGCTACAGCGATATGGCGATTGGTATTGCACTCCTTCTTGGATTTCATTTGCCGGTAA
The DNA here is from genome assembly GCA_945903925.1 of Chryseobacterium gleum. Lineage (GTDB taxonomy): Bacteria > Bacteroidota > Bacteroidia > Flavobacteriales_C > JAHEZL01. The sequence continues at coordinate 15,943 of CAMDPJ010000024.1, read as the reverse complement.
ATTTTGCTTCTCCTTACCTTGCCTTTAGTATCACCGAATTTTGGAAAAGATGGCACATCTCTTTATCCACCTGGTTAAAAGATTACCTCTACATTCCATTGGGTGGAAACCGCTTGGGAAAAGTGCGAACCTACTGCAATCTTTTGCTTACGATGTTGATTGGCGGATTGTGGCACGGTGCGGCATTTAAGTTCATTGTATGGGGCGGAATGCACGGCGGAGCGTTGGCAGTAGAAAGAGGATGGAAAGACAAATTCTCGTGGAAAATGCCGCGCTTCTTAGGCTGGCTAATCACCTTTCATTTTATAGCCGCTTGCTGGATATTGTTTCGTGCTGCCGATTTTGAAGCCATTGGACACATGTTTTCACAAATTACTTATCATTTCAACTGGCAACAAATACCTGTTTATTTATCTTCTTATTACGCTGTATTCTTATTGATTTTATTAGGCTTCGCAGCGCACTGCATTCCCATGAATTTCGAAAAAAAAGTGGAGCTCTCTTTAGGAAAGCTCCACATCTCTTTTTTAAGTGTTGTTACGGTAATTATTATTGTAATTATCTTTCAGTTTAAATCGGCAGATATTCAACCGTTTATTTACTTTCAATTCTAAACAGCCATCTTCTCCTTCACCATTTCAAACGAAGAAATCGATTCCATAATATCATTCAATCTATCCATGTGAAAAGATTTGATGATGTAGTCGAAAGCTTTATGCTCCATTGCTAAAGAAATGGTTTCGTAATCTACAGAAGAAGAGCACATCACAAAAGGCGTGTCATAATTGATAGCCGAAGTATTCTTCTTCTCTTGTTTTAATATATCTAAACCCGAAATATCGGGCAAGTTTACATCTAAAATGATAGCATCATATTTGTTCGATTGAATAAGACTTATTGCTTCTGCACCTGTTGTTGCAACTTCCACTTCACAGTCTTTAGATAGTTTTTTCTCCATTAGGCGTAACGTAAATATTTCATCGTCCACCACTAGTATCTTTTTCCCCATAAAATATCGCTTTTGATTTGTTGTAGATAGCTGATTTTACGTTAATTTACTTAGTAGGTTTCAAAAGCATTTTTATGTTAATACCCCAGTTACTCCTCTTCACTATTGAACAACTTAGATAGCAAATCATAGGCACCATTGCCAACGACATCGGCAGAGAGCGAAACATCTTTGGGCAGCATGACTTCTGTAAAACCATTTTCGCTCACGCCCACCTCAACCTCCATCATTTCAAAAGCGAATTCATCTTTGTGTTTGCTATTTATTTTAATGAAAATATAGTTTTTGCCAGCATTTTGTACAATAGCTTTTTCGGGAAGTGAAAGCGTTTTATTTTCTCCCACTTCGATACGGGCTTTGATGTACATGCCTGGCAACAATTCAATGTCTTCTTTGTCTAAATGCCCATGAACACGCACTGTTCTATCGCTGCTTATTTCACGACCAATTAAATGCACTTTCGCGCCTCGTTCATTTCCATTTTCATTGGGTAAAGAAAAATGAATGGTTTGTCCGGTTTTAATCTTCGTAATGTCTTTTTCATACACCGTTAATTCGGCGTGTAAATGTTCGGTATCTACAATTTCAAAAGCCACATCATTGGGGTTTAGATATTTACCAATATTTACATTAACCTTAGTGACATAACCATTGATGGGAGAAGTAATGGTGATGGTATTGGTGATATTTCCTTTGTCCATTTGAACGGTAGAAATACCCAGCTGTTCTAGCTTTTTTTCTAGTCCGAGTACCAGTGCTTTCTGCGACAAATAATCGGCTTTTGTTTTTTGAAAAGATTTTTGAGAAGTTACTTGCTCTTTGTTTAATTCAGCCTGACGATTGTATTCTGTTTCACTAAAATCTAAAGCCGATTTAGCCTGAATATATTCTTGTTGCAACTGCACATAATCGGGATGTTCGAACACCGCAATCATTTGTCCTTTCGACACCTTCATTCCTTGCAACAATTCGGTACTTTTTAAATTTCCGCCGATAGGCAAAGAAATAGAAACCAAATTTTGTGGTGGCACATCGAGTACGCCGTTACATTGAATAACATTCGAAAGATTGCGCAATTCTACTTTACCCAATTGTATGTCGGCACTTTTGAATTGTGCAGCAGTAAGTTCTACTGTCTGCTCGTCTTCGTGATGCTCTTCTGCAACAACAGCTTCTTCATTTCCACAAGAATTTAAAAGCAACGCGCTGCATAAAACAGCTATTGATTTCAGAGTTGATATGATATTATTTTTCATGATTTTAAATTTTAATTGGCTGCTGTAATGAATTGAATTTTGTACACCGATTGATTGTATTGATGAAGAGTATTTAAGTACGCGCTTTGAATTTGCAATACCTGCATTAAGTTTTGCGAGTGCTCTAAATAGCCTATCTCTCCAGCTTTAAATGCCTTTTGCGATTGCTGGGAAATTAAGCGACTTTGTGGCAATTGCGATGATTCATAATAGTTTAAAGTGTTTTTCCATTTCAAGTATTCTTGAATCATTTGTTGGTACTCACCTTCCAACGCATTTTGTTGTGCTTCAAAATTAGTTTTGGCAATTTCTTCGTTGATTTTTGCAGCACTTGTTTTGGCCGTTTGAGGCACAAACCACAAAGGAATACTTAAGCCCACTTGAACACCTTGAAAACGATTCGCCGAGGTAGCAAAACCATTTTTAATAGGATTTCCTATAAGTGTTTGATTGAAATAACCCAAAGTAATATCGGGCAACATTTTATTCATTTCAACCTTTTTGGCTGCCTCTGCAATTTCAATTTGTTGCTCAAAATATTTCACTCGTGGATTGTTGGCATAAGCACTGTCGCCACCTAAGGTCAATTCTAACTTTTTGAAATCGTTTTTCGGCACAGAAAAAATAACATTGCTATTCATTAAAGTGCGCAAATGCGTGAAATAAATTTCGATATCACTTTTGTTTTGAAACAACGCATTGCGCACTTCTTGCAAACGACTTTCGGCACTCATTTTTTCCAATAAAGTACTTTCTCCATTTACAAATCGAAGTGCTGCAACCATTGCAAATTCAGCAAATGCAGAATCTTGTTGCAATAGCAAATCATGACAGGCGTGTAGAAATTGCAAATGCATGTACACAGATTTAACGTTGAACAGTAAATCATTTTTAGTGATGGCTGCGTTCCATTCACTCCCTTTTATTTGAGCATTGTGATATGCAATATTGCTTGAAAATAAAGTGGGAAAAGGTAGAGTCTGACTCACCATAAAATTATTGTCGCTAGTGATGTTGCTATTGTATTGTCCGTACAACACCGTTACATCTGTTTTACCAATATCTGTAGAAGTTTGCTTCAGTTTTTGTTGCAATTCTACTTCTTGCATTTTCGATTTTAACGAAGGATTATTTTTAATGGCTTCTTGTATACATTGCTCTAAAGAATACACCGAAACATCTTGCGATTGTGCAGTATTAAAAGCAAAAAACAACAGTACAATTACTGCAGCACTTACATTGATTTTTTTTGTTTTCATTCCTTTTTCGAAATAAATATAAAGTAAAGGCAACACAATTAAGGTAAGCAATGTTGCGCTAATTAAACCTCCAATAACCACAGTGGCCAAAGGCTTTTGTACTTCGCCTCCTGCGCCAGAAGAAATCGCCATTGGAATGAATCCGAGAGAAGCCACCATGGCTGTCATCAATACCGGACGCAAGCGAATTCTCGTTCCAGTTAAAACAATTTCTTGTACATCGGTCATGCCGCCTTTTTTCAAACGATTGAATTCTGCAATTAAAACAATACCATTCAACACCGCCACACCAAACAAAGCAATAAAGCCAACGCCTGCCGAAATACTAAATGGCATATCGCGTAGTAAAAGCGCAAACACACCGCCAATGGCAGAAAGCGGAATGGCAGTAAAAATTAAAATACTTTGTTTGAATGAATGAAAAGTAAAATATAACAAGAGTAAAATCAACAATAAAGCGATGGGCACGGCCACCGAAAGACGTTGCTTGGCTTCCACTAAATTTTCAAACTGTCCGCCATACGTTACATAATAACCTGCTGGCATTTTAACATTGCTATTTATCTTTTGTTCAACTTCTTTCACAATACTTTCCACATCTCTTCCGCGCACGTTAAAACCAATGGTTAAGAGACGCTTGGCATCTTCACGTTGAATTTGATTGGGACCCAATTCCACCTTTACTTCGGCCACCTGATTCAAAGGTAAATGTGTTCCATTGGGTGCAGTGATAAAAAGATTTTGCACATCTTCCACACTTTTACGATTGGCTTTATCTAGGCGCAACACCAAATCGAAACGCTTTTCACCTTCGTACACAATGCCCGCTGTTTGTCCGGCAAATGCCGTTTGCACCGCAGTGTTAATATCTTCGATATTCAATCCAAACTGCGCCATTTTTTCGCGATGATAGCGAATCACAATTTGTGGTAAGCCCGAAACCTCCTCTACATATAAATCTTGGGCACCTTCGGTAGATTGCACTTGCTTACTTACTTTTTTGGCAATCTGTGTAAGTTGCTCTAAATCTTCACCAAATATTTTAATGGCTACATCTTGTCGGGCACCACTCATCAACTCATTAAAACGCATTTGAATAGGCTGTTGAAAGCCGAAAGTAACTCCGGGAATAGCTTCTAAAGCCTCGGCCATTTTTTCTGCCAACTCTTCGCGTGTTTCGGCAGAAGTCCATTCGTCTTTGTCTTTTAAAATAATCATTAAATCACAAGCTTCAATAGGCATAGGATCGGTAGGAATCTCGCTGCTGCCAATTTTTGCCACTACCGATTTTACTTCAGGAAATTGTGTTTTTAAAATCGCAGCAGCTTTGGTAGAAGCCTCAATGGTTTTTTCCATAGAGCTACCAGTTAAAACACGCGTTTCTACAGCAAAATCACCTTCTTCTAAAGTAGGCATGAATTCTCCACCCATGATGGAGAACAGAGTGAGCGTGAGGATGAAGAGAGCGAGGGTGATGCTTAAAACCATTTTCTTTTTTTGCAATGCTGCATGTAAAAAAGGAGTATAAATTCGTTGGAAAAAATCCATCATTTTATCTGATATGGTTCTCTTGGCAGAAATATGTTTGCTTAAAAACAAAGCAGAAACCATGGGCACATAAGTAAGCGACAAAATAAAAGCACCTAAGATGGCGAAAGAAACAGTTTGTGCCATGGGTCCGAACATTTTTCCTTCAATGCCCGATAATGCTAAGATGGGAAGATAGACTATCAAAATAATTATTTCTCCAAAGGCGGCACTGCTTCTTATTTTTTTAGCAGAATCGTACACTTCTATATCCATTTCATTTTGCGACAAGCGATCACCTTTTCGTTTCATTAAATGATGCAAAGTAGCCTCTACAATAATCACTGCGCCATCTACAATCAATCCGAAATCTATCGCGCCCAAACTCATTAAATTACCCGACACACCAAACAAATGCATCATAGAAATAGCAAACAACATCGCCAATGGAATAACCGATGCTACTATCATTCCTGCGCGAAAATTTCCTAAGAAAAGAACCAACACAAAAATCACAATTAGAGCACCTTCCAACAAGTTTTTTTGAACTGTAGAAATGGCTCTATCTACCAGCTGACTCCTATCTAAAAACGGCTCTATCACCACACCTTCCGGCAAAGTTTTTTCAATTTGCGCAACGCGTGTTTTTACATTTTCAATTACCTTATTAGAATTTTCGCCTTTAAGCATCATCACAATTGCGCCTACCACCTCACCTTTGTCATCGTAGGTCATTGCGCCAAATCTATTGGCGTGTCCGTATTGCACTTTCGCCACATCTCTCAAAATCACAGGAATTCCTTGCGACGTATTTTTAATAACGATGGCTTCAATATCTTTAATAGAAGCAATTAATCCTTCACTTCGAATGAAATAAGCATTGGGATTTTTCTCTATATAAGCACCACCCGTATTCTGATTGTTTTTTTGCAAAGCGGTGAATACCTCATTGATAGAAATATCCATACTCAGCAATTTAGAAGGCTCTAAAGCAATTTCGTATTGCTTCACAAAGCCACCAAAACTACTCACCTCGGCAACACCTTGCACGCCTATTAACTGTCGCCGCACTATCCAATCTTGTATGCTGCGCAATTCTGTTGCATCATACTTTTTTTCATAGCCTTTTTCGGCGTGTAAAGTGTACTGATAAATTTCACCCAAACCGGTTGTAACAGGAGCCAATTCTGGATTTCCTGCGCCTAGTGGTATTTTACTTTTTGCTTCAACTAAGCGTTCGGAAATTTGTTGCCTTGCCCAATAAATATCTGTTTTATCTTTAAAAACAATGGTTACTATAGATAAGCCAAATCGGGAAATAGAACGCACCTCCAAAACACTAGGAATAGTTGCCATGGTTTGCTCTACTGGAAAAGTAACCAAACGTTCTATTTCTTGTGCGGCCAGCGACGGACTCACCGTAATAATTTGTGCCTGATTGTTAGTGATGTCGGGCACAGCATCTATAGGCAATTGAGTTAAAGAATAGGATCCCCAAACAATTAAGCCCAATGTAAACAAGCCTACTACAAGCTTATTATGAATAGAAAATGCTATAATTTTATCTAGCATAAAATGAATTTTTTGTGATGAAAAGAAAAATGAAAATGGAAAATTGATTAGCCAATTTTAGGCGGTTGCCATACACTTCCATTAAAAGAAGAAATAGAATTTTCGTGAAATGAAATCACTTGATTTTGTTCTGTAATTTTTTTTTGAAAAACGATAATAGTGGTTTTATTCAATATTAAATTGTTCATTGGGTTCACATGATCTTTGCCCTGAAAAGGAAGACAGCCCTTGTCTTTATGCGTATCGTGATGCGAATTTTCTGTGCCGTTGTAATGCTCTTTCAAAAAATCTAACAAAGAAATTTCTTTCGATTCAGAAGCATGTTCTACATAGTGAGAAAGCAAATGAGGTACCTTAAAAAGCTCGTGCATTTCTGTTCCTGAAAACAAAAAAGAAAATAAAAATACTATCGCTATAACTCTTTGCATTACTGATAAAAGTATAAAAAAATATCTATATGTTTAAACCCCTTTTGCAACGATGCCAATTTAGCAGCGTAATTATGACCAAGGGGACAAGTTGTTAAACTTAATTTGTGCGGTATGGAAACGCGAGGAAAAATTGTTTTAATAACTAATCGTGTTTCTGCTTCGCAATATGTCTGCTCGCCGCTCTTTGCTCTCTCTTAATTCTTTTTCTTTCGGCTCTTGTTACTGTTCCATCGGCCTTAGCTCTTCTCTCCATTCTAGCAATTCTTTTTTGCTCTTTGCGCAATCTTCTTGCTTCGGCGTTGTTTAATTCACCCGATTTAACACCCTGACGAATTCTTCTTTTTTCGGTTTTTTGAGTTTGATTAATTACAGGTGTTGTTTGCGCATTCACAGCAGCGGTAACTATTACAAACGATGCTGCGATAAATAATTTTGGCAATTTCATAATGATAAGTTTTGATTTCTATGTGTAAGACGGAGAAAAAGTGAAATGGTTTAGTGGGGGACGAAAATAAATCACAAATAGGTTGATAGTTCCTTCGGGGTACCTCAGGATGAAATACTAAGCTCATCCATACTGTGGTTGTCATCCTGAGGTACCCCGAAGGAACTATTGACCTGCGCTTCATATCACTTAATTTCTCTTCTCCAAAAAGCATCTCCATCCATCGCATTTCTTCCCAATATTTTTTCCATTCTTGAATTATCAGCAACGTTATCTGATGCCAATAAATAATATTGATCGCGATTCATAAACGGATTTTTGAATTTGGTAAGCAACATGAAAATAGGATGTACCAACCATTTCGGCAAAGGAATGATTTTGTATTTCGATTTTGTGTAGGCTATCATATCGGCCAATGTCATTTCTTTTGGTCCGGTTGCATATATAATTCCTTCATCCCCTGAAACCACCAATTTTACTATGGTTTCTGCCACATCTTCGCCCATTACAGGTTGAAATTTCGGCGTGATAAAATGCTTTGGAAGAAATAACAAGCCTAAGGTTGGTTTACCCAAGCGTACTACCATATTCACTTTTTGAACGATGGCGGTACCTGGTGTCAATACAAAACTCGGACGAACAATCACCACATTTTTTTCTTTCAATAAAAGTTCATCGGCAACACCTTTGGTGCGCGCATATTCGGCTTTGCTATTAACATCGGCACCACAAACAGATACATGAATAATTCTTGGATTACCTAATGAAGTCCGTTTTGCAATCATATCTTTCACCAATTGAACATGCGCTCTTTCAAAAGTATTTTCTCCCTTCTCTTCAATTACTCCAACGATATTGATCAGCAAATCTACCTTTCCTAAAGCACTCCACTCGCTTTGAAAAACATTGAACGCTATTTGGTTCTTCCCCTTTGCAGAACGTGAACAGGCCAAAACCTCATCGTTTGCATAAGCAGCAATTAAATGCTGCGTTACCATTGTACCAATTTGTCCGGTACCACCAAGAATTACGATTTTCATAGTTTGTAATTTATTTTATCCATTACTGATATTTCTGAACCTTCGGCAACGTAAACAGAACACGGACTTTGATTATTTAAAAATGAAAAATCTTTTCCATAATTCACTTCAAAATTCACATCCACTAAATAATCGATTACAGAATATATTTCCCAAACCGGATGCTTCACTTCGTACTCATAGGTTTTGCTTTCACTGACTTTTGTATAGCCATAGTAGTGTTCTAAAATAAAATGAGCCTCACTTCCATTAAGCAAACCTTGCTTTGTGGCACTGGTGCTTACAGAAATACTATTTTCTACTTCTGCATATTTCCACAAATATTTAATCTTCATTTTATCATTCAACATTTCCAATTGGTGACTCATTGGCACTGCTTTGTAATGCTCCTTATAGAACAAATTAGCTACCAAAGCTAGAATTTTGTTGGGCACCAACTCTTTTATAAAAACTGCACCTCTTCTCCATTCTCCGTTTACTTTTCTTCTCACATAAAACCGAAGATTTACTTCTTCAAAATCACTTAAACCAGAAAAGCGAATACCTTTTACTTTAGTGTTTAAAAACATAAAACCAATCAAACTTACATAGCACTTCCCTTCAAACAAATCAAGTTCAGTCCCAAAAGGAAGATGTGGACGCAAGACAGCAGCATCCAATTCATAATTGATAACTAACAATTTACGCCATTCGGCTGTAAGGAAGGTTTTCATAAAATTTCAAAATAAAATGATAATCCTAAAAAATAGATGAGAAAAACAATAGAAAATAAATATTCATAATGAGCTAATCCCAAATATTTCATTCTTCGATAATATAAAAAGCACGTACTAAAAACTAAGCATGAAATATCGATGATCGGAATAAAATACGATGAATTTAAATCAACTAAACCAAGTAAATAATTCATCGGCAATATCAACATCACTATTAATATCTGAATTAGCATAACAGATGAAATATGCCCTACAACTTCCATCTTTTCATCTTTCGTAACAATCAAAATCGCAAAAAGAACTACTATTAAATTAGGAATTACAAAAATGTAAACTGACAAAAATCCACCGCTCAAACACGCTATTAGGAAAGCCAAACCAATATAACCCAACCTATACCCCCAATGGAACTCAGGCTTACAATCGTTCTCAACTTTTTCATAAACTGGCGCAATCATCTTTCTGTTGTAAGAAAAAATATGATAGAAGAAATTTAGAATTTGATAAATAGGAGGAAGCAAAAAAACATTGACCCATTTACCCCATTTGTCTTCTACAAACCAAACCATTCCTTTTATTCCGTAACGAGACTCTTTGGTTTCCTTGTCGTAAACAGCTATTTCATTGCAGTAGCGAACGGCATCTAAATCGCAAGATACTTCAGCACTCATTGTTTGCAATTCATTCAACTCGCTGTCGCTTGCCATTCCAGCTTTTCCTGCCAAAAGGGCACCAGTTCTGCAAACTCTGCAACCGTTATCGAAATACATCGTTTTCATATTTTCAATATTTTCAGTTTTTATTGAAAATTTTATTCAAAAAAATTACTTAACTAAGAATTTCATCAACGAACCTGTAAACCAATTTTCATCGGCTTTTACCATTCTTTCAATCATTTTATCTGTGTTTTCTCCAAACGAAGAAATATCGGCAAGTACTTTTTTAAATTCTTTTGCTTCTGCATCGCTTCCTTTTACTTGCTTGAGTTCGCGAAGGGTTTCCAATACCGGACCCAGTTCTCTTTTTCGTCGCTCATTCATGATTTTGATGGCCACTTTGTAGATGTCTTTGTCGGCTTCAAAAAACTCTTTGCGCTCTCCTTTTTTGGTCACACGGTAAACAATTCCCCATGCTATTAAATCGCGCGTGTTCATATTTACATTTCCACGAGAAACTTCCAACTGCTCCATAATATCCTCGGTACTCAAAGGTTCTGCGCTTACCAATAATAAAGCGTGAATTTGCGCCATGGTTCTGTTAATGCCCCATTCGCTGCCGAAGGTTCCCCATGCTTGTATAAATTCATTTTTTGCTTCTTGCAGTTCCATAAATCAAAACTAAGATATATTATTGAACTTTCAAAATATATTGAAAGTTTGTTTTGCTAAAAACAAAAAGCAATGAAATTGCTGGAGTAAATTAGTCCCCCGTTAGGAAACGGGCGCCAGAAAGAAAACGAGATTATCCCTTATACTCTATTTCTTTCAACAACTTTACCATCTCCTCAGCTACTTTATCGAAGGCAGCGCGATTGCCTTTTCTGATCGGCTCACTCATTGGTAATTTTTCTCGCAAAGCATCTACTTGCACTCCGTTTTTCCAGAAGCGGTAGCATACATGCGGACCGCTAGACAAACCCGTAGAACCTACATAACCAATCACCTGACCTTGCGAAACGCGGGCGCCGGGGCGCATACCACTTACGATTTTCGACATGTGCAAATATTGTGTTGTGTAGGTTTTGTTGTGTTGTACTTTCACATAATTTCCATTGCCACCATTGTATGTTGCAGCAATCACGGTACCTGCAGCAGTACTCATAATGGGTGTTCCCACAGGAGCTGCATAATCGGTACCTAAATGCGCTTTCCAACGATGTTGTACGGGGTGAAAACGTTTCATCGTAAAGCGCGAAGAGATGTGAGAAAACTTCACTGGAGCTTTTAAGAAAGCACGTTTTAAACCTCTACTCTCCTCATCGTAATAGCCCGTTAAACCATCTTGTTCGAAGTTAACGGCGTAGTATTCTTTTCCATCGTGTTCGAAAACAGCAGCCTTAATTTTTTTAATGCCTACCGATTCTCCTTCTACCTGAATCTCATCGAAAATCACCTTGAATTTATCTCCTTTTTGAATGCGGTAGAAATCGATAGTCCAGGCGTAAACTGCCGCCAACTCATTTGCCAACGCTGCCGTTAAGCCGTTGCTGGTCATTGCTTCATACAAAGAACTATTGATTACACCCGATGCTTTTTGTTCTACGGTTACAACAGGCTTCGTGCCCATGTACACATATAAACTATCGCGAAAATCATACACTACATATTCGTAAGCATTGTTTTCATATACAAAACATTGAGCGCGTTTGGTAGAATCTTTAGAGCAAAAAACGGTGTAGGGCTGATCGGCTCGAAACTTACGCACGTCAAAAACATCTTTTCCTTTATTCAATACTTCATTGATATCATCATAAGGCACATGATGTTTTAAAAAGATATCTGAAATCAACTGATTCTTATCTACCTTATCTTCTACCACATGGAAAGAATCTACTGTTAAGCCGTATTTAACAGCCGACGCCGAATCTTCTCTTAGTTTACGTAATTCATCATCGCCGCCAAAAATTCCACCATCTTTAATGAATGCAAAATATACAATTGAAAAAACGGAGAGTATACCAATAACTGTAAGCAAATATTTCTTCATCAACCGACTTCTTTGAGGAGGAAAAAAAATCCCTTCCTGAATTAAACAGGAAGGGAAAATACAAAAAAAAGAAAAGAGGGCTTGATGCTTTTTTTAAAAAGTTATTATTTCACTTTGTTCAAAGTGGCTACAAGTCCCGAATACTCAATCAAATCCATCTTAACCGCACCCACCAAAATATCGGTTTGCAAACGAACTGGAATTTTATTGGCATCGGCAGAAATCCACACCGTCATATCTTCCTCAGTTTTAAAAACTCTACCTTTTTCCATCACAGGGTGAAACTTATAACAGTTGATTTTACCTATCGATGTTGAAATTACCTGAGTACCCATATATTTCAATTTTAAAGGATAATTTTCGAAATCGAAGAAGGTGTTAATGGTAAATAAATCTCCTTTTTTAGCCGAAGAAAAATCCAAGGTGCGCGCATAATATAAAACCGAAATCATGTCTTGTGTATTGGTATCGGTGGCGTAACGAATTTTATTGATAATGGCTTCTTTCTTAAAATGATTGAACGCAATATCGTGCTCAATTTTATAACCCCCTTCGTTTACGCGACGAATGTGGTACCACGGTAAAATGGCTTGTTCGTCAATATAACTTTCGTATTTGTCGCGTACCATATACACTTTATCCCAAACAGAATTGGTGAAACCTCTTGCGATAACATGTAAAGTAGGTCTTTTAGCAATCATCATAGTATCATTGGCAACTTCCAACGACGCTATTCCAGCATCAATCACCCCGTAATGTATTCTATATTTTAGTTTTTCGCCTCGTTTGAATGCTTGGTTATTAATGTTGCGCAATTTAGTCGCCGGCGCTGCAGATGATGCTGTTTGAGCAGGTTGCAAAGTAAATGAAAATGAAATTAAGGCTACAATAGCCGCCAGCAGAAAGATTCTTGAAGTTTTCATAAGTAGATCTGTTTTGTTGATGTAAACACAAAAAGCATTCCAAATAGAAACGAAAGAAAATACGAATAGTTGCTTTCCAGTATTTTTGTTCAATGCACACTGATTGAAGGAAATTTTCATCACTTTTTTTCCGATATTTGTCGCAAAGCATGAAATCCTCTGCTGAGGATTACGGCTGACCATTAAAAGAAAATTAAGCACAGATGAAACTTTGGGACAAAGGATTTAAAGTTGATAAGGCCATAGAGGCTTTCACCATAGGCAACGACAATGTGCTCGATTTAGAGTTAGCACCTTTTGATGTTTTGGGTACCATGGCGCATATCACCATGCTCGCCGAAGTGGGATTGTTAGAGAAAAAGGAATTGCCTAAGCTTAAAAGAGAACTCAAAAAAATTTATATAACAGCTTTAAAAGGGTTATTCACTATTGAAGCTGGCGTGGAAGATGTGCATTCTCAAGTAGAGATGTTGTTGACTAAATCTTTGGGTGATGCAGGTAAAAAAGTTCATGCAGCGCGTTCACGTAACGACCAGGTTTTGGTGGATCTAAAATTGTATGGCCGCGCTAAAACCATTGAAATAGCTACACTTACACAAAAACTGTTTGATGCCTTTATCAAACAAAGTGAAACACATAAAAACGTTTTATTGCCTGGCTATACGCATTTGCAAGTGGCCATGCCTTCTTCCTTCGGCTTGTGGTTTGGCGCTTATGCCGAATCGTTAAGCGACGATATGGAAATGCTGGCCACGGCTTACAAAATGACGAATCAGAATCCTTTGGGTTCTGCGGCAGGATATGGTTCTTCTTTTCCTATCAAACGTAAATTAACTACACAGTTGTTGGGGTTTGAAGACTTACATTACAACGTGGTTTATGCGCAAATGACACGCGGGAAAACCGAAAAAACTGTTGCTGCGGCAATGGCTTCTTTGGCTTCTACTCTTGGGAAATTCGCTGCCGATAGTTGTTTGTATATGAGTCAGAATTTTAGCTTCATTACTCTACCCAAAGAATTCACCACAGGTTCTAGCATCATGCCGCACAAGAAAAATCCCGATGTTTTTGAATTGCTGCGCTCTAAATGCAATGCCATGCAAGCTGTGCAATTCGAGTTGGCAATGATGACAGGAAATTTAACTTCAGGCTACTTCCGCGATTTGCAATTACTCAAAGAAAAATACATTTACCTCTTCAAAGAAATGAAAGCTTGTTTGGAAATGGCTTTGTTGATGGTGCTGAATATCGGAGTGAAAAAAGACATCTTGAAAGACGACAAATACGTTTACCTTTTCAGTGTAGAAGAAGTGAACCGTAGAGCGACAAACGGACTCCCTTTCCGCGATGCATACAAGCAAGTGGGGATAGAAATTGAAGAAGGAAATTTCAATCCGGAGAGAACGGTAAAACACACGCACGAAGGCAGCATAGGCAATTTGTGTAATAAAGATATTCAACGCAAAATGAAGAAGGCACGTGCTAAAATTAACGGTGCTGCAGTAGATAAAGCGATTCAAAAATTATTAAAAGTATAACGAGATGCAACACTTCTTTTCTGTTAAAGATGCGGGTAATCTTTCTGCTGCGGTGGCAGAAGCTATCGAATTGAAAAAAAACATTGCTAATTTTTCTAACCTTGGAAAAGGCAAAACCATTGGTTTAATTTTCTTTAATTCTAGTTTAAGAACACGTTTGAGCACACAAAAGGCAGCCATCAATTTAGGCATGAGTGTAATTAGCATGAACGTTGGTTCTGATGGTTGGAAATTAGAGATGGAAGATGGCGCGGTGATGAATGGTGACGCCGCAGAACATGTGAAAGATGCAGCTCGTGTAATGGGAGCTTATTGCGATATTATTGCGGTTCGTTCTTTTGCCGAATTAAAAAATCGTGATAAAGATTACTCAGAAGAAGTACTAAAAAGTTTCATGAAATACGCAGGTGTGCCTATCGTAAATTTGGAGTCATCTACCTTGCATCCTTTGCAATCTTTTGCCGATTTAATTACGATAGAAGAATTTAAAAAAGTGGCTCGTCCGAAAGTAGTTTTAACCTGGGCGCCACACCCTAAAGCATTGCCGCAAGCGGTGCCGAATAGCTTTGTAGAGTGGATGAAAAACGCCGATGTAGATTTTGTTGTTACCAATCCAGAAGGCTATGATTTGGCTCCCGAATTTATGGACGGAGTGAAGTTAGAGCGCGATCAAAAAGAAGCGTTTAAAGGGGCCGATTTTATTTACGCTAAAAACTGGTCGTCTTATACTTCATACGGAGAAATTCTTTCAACTGATCCAGCATGGACAGTCTCTTCCGATAAAATGGCGCTTACCAATAACGCTAAGTTTATGCACTGCCTTCCTGTTCGCAGAAATGTGGTGGTGAACGACGATGTTATCGACTCTGAAAATTCTATCATCATCGCACAAGCCGCTAATAGAGTGACTTCTGCGCAGTTGGTGATTAAGAAGATTTTGGAGGGGAAGTAGATCCAATCATCTTTTACACAGTTCGTCTTTGCGAAATTTTTGTACCCAAAAATGAAGCAATCTCATTGTGTTTTAATTAGTATTTCATGATAAGGTTGCTTCGTGGTACCTCGCAATGACGAACTGAGTTTAGGAAAGGCAATAATCTTTTTAAGACAGATTCTATCTGTCTCTACATGACGAACTAAATTCAATTGTTTTCTGCATTCCTGCGGGAAAAATGTAAGTGAAAAATTTTTGCTAGAATCAGATTTGGAACTATCCTCATCTCTGCTCAGTTTAGCGCAGTGAACGCTTGTCAGTCAGCTGACTGATTGCTGAATCTTTTACCGTCCCGATTCTCGGGATTCAGCTTCCAATTAAATGACTTTGACTTTTTTGGATTATGGGAACACTAACTATCCCTCTTAGAGAAGAGGGCGTGTGGAAATGCTTGTGTGTTGGCGGGAGATGGAATATTAATTTTGCATGAATTGCTTTGTGCTGAATTTGGTCCATCTCCCATCAGCCCGCAAAGCTAAATCGCACCCCTCTTCTCTAAGAGGGATAGTTAGCGTTACCATACTGGA
>CAMDPJ010000023.1 GCA_945903925.1 Chryseobacterium gleum | reverse complement strand
CAAGATTATTTAGAAAGCAATAAATTTAAATCCACCGAGATGGCGCAATTGCGCATGTCTTTCGAGAAAATTACGGGCGAAGATTTAAATTGGTTTTTCAATCAATGGTTTTTTACCAAAGGACATCCTATGCTAGATATTTCTTACCGTTACGATAAAGTTTCCGATTCTATTTCGCTGGTGGTGGAGCAAACTCAGCCATTGTTGGAGTCGAGCGTATACCGTTTTCCTATTGATATTGATGTGTATTCTGGTGGAAAGCCAAAACGCTCTCGTGTTTGGATGACCAACAAATGTGATACTTTTAGATTGTTGGCCAATGGAGAGCCAGAGTGGGTAAATATTGATGCTGACAAAATTTTGTTGTGTGAGAAAGTGGAAAGAAAGTCAACCATGGAATGGCTTACACAGTTCGAAAAAAGCAAAAACATAATGGATAGATACGAGGCTTTCGAGCATGTGCTTTCAGACACCACCCCTAAAAGAACAAAAGATGATTTCTTGGTTAATGCTTTAAACGATAAGTTTTGGGGAGTTAAATTGTTGGCTTTAGATCACTTGGCAGCCGATACAACACTAAGTGATTCTTTGCTTACCGATGTAATGGACAAAACTTTTAAACTGGCGGTGAAAGAGCCTAAATCGCAAGTGCGCGCTGCAGCCATTCGTTTCATTAGAAAAAATTATTCTTTCGAAGAAGCAGAGCCTGTGCTAAAGAAAACCCTTAATGATTCGAGCAATTATGTGGTGGCTTCAACCATTCGAGCATATTCTATCTATAAAAAAGAGGAGGCTTACGACATCATTAAACAGAAAGATGAGCCCTATGCCGAGTGGATTTCACTTACCTTGGGCGACATTTATAAAGGCTTTAAAAACAAAGAAGAAATATATTCTTTTTATACTAATGCCATTGCACATTACGAAGGTGCGCGACAAGCTCAATTGGTAGATCATTTTGGAATGTACTTGGTGAAGCAGAAAAAAGAAATTTTCTTTAAAGGCTTAGATTCTTTGTACAATATTGCAACCAGCGATGATGATGCAGAGGTTAGAAAAGAAGCTGTTTTGGCTATGGTGGGCTTGCGCGGCTATTATGATGCTAGAATGGCCGATTTACAGCGCGATATCAACGACAACAAAGACACCAAGAAAGCCTCATTCGACGCAAAACAAATGCAGGAAAAATTAGATAAGCTAAAAGAAGAACGAAAAAAAATAGAAGAGAAAATAAATTTGGCTATTGCCAAAGAGAAAGATAAAGAATTGACACAATTTTACAGAAACGTTTTGCAGATAGCGAAGGCAGAATAAGCGCAAATCATATTTTAGTGCGCTGTATATCACAATTTTGCTAATATTATTATTACTATTGTACAAACAATTAATTTATGCGTAGGTTATTTCTATTTCTATTATTAAGCTCATCGTTTACACTTTCGAAAGCCCAAAATGCAGTTGATAGTTTTTTGGTTGATTCTGCAAATACAGTAAGCGATACATCCTTGTTACTGGGCGATATGATGCTCGACGAAACTCCGCCATTGTTGCCCGAACGAATGATATTTACACAGCGCTGGATTTACGGTGAAAAAGGTTTGTTGCGGTCCACAGGATGGGTGCCTCTTACTTTAGCGAACAGAGAAAAGGAAATGAAGGTGCGTCGAGCTATGTTGGTTACGCATCAAATAGTTGGTTATGGAACTGTAGCCGCTATGCTGGGAACAGCTACTACGGGTATATTATTATACAATTATTTAATTCCAAGAAATATTCACGAAGGTTTTGCCTTCGCAACGAATGCAGGTTATATTGCGGGCGCGGCTTTGTCATTTTTAGCACCACCACCCTTAATTTCTCGCAGCGGAGGAAAGTGGGACAGTATAGACTGGCATAAGTTTTTTGCGATAATGCATATCTCTGGTATGATTACCACCAATATTTTAAGTGGCTATGCCAACCAAGGTGGTAACTGGAAATTGGCACATGGATTAGCAGGCGGATTTACCGCTCTTTCATTTACGGCAGCATTTGTGTCTATTAAATTTTAAATTCTATTTTATGAAGACCTTTACAAAAATTTCGTTGGCAGTTATTTCTGCAATTCTTTTAATTTCTTTTCATCCTGCGGGCAAAGTTTCTAAACTGGCGGCCGATAAATCGAAATCATACATTAAATACTATATGTCGCATCCGGCGCACGATTGGTCGGGAACATGCAAAGGCATTAGCTGTAACATTGTTTACAACGATAGCCTTAAAACCATCAATGCAGTAGCTATGGTGTGTGCTGTTTCTTGTTTCAATTCAGATAATGCTAGTCGCGACAGCCACACTTTAGAAGTTACCGAGGCCTTAAAATATCCTATGGTGAAATTCATAAGCACTTCAGTTGGCAATAAAGATTCGGTTTTAACCGTGAAGGGAAATTTAACTTTTCACAATGTAACCAAGGCCATTTCATTTCAAGCTAAGAAAAGATATGCAGGCAAAGAAATGACCGTTGTAGGCGCTTTCTCTTTTAAAATGACCGATTTCGGTATTGCTCCTCCTACGATGATGATGGTCGCAGCAGAAGATGAGGTAAAGTTGGAGTTTGGTGCGGCTTTTAAAACCAATTAGTCTTTTTCAATAAAAGTTATTGATTAAGCTGATACCCTGCTATTTCAAAATTATCCACCGCACATTCTTCTTCCTTGCTATTTAACAAATATACTTTTAAATACAGCTTGCCATTGCCCTTAAAGGCCGAAGGGTCTACTTCAAAATAACCTGAAGCATCACCCCATTCATTAATTTTAATTTTGTCTCCCAAGCCAATAGATTTCCAGTAAATACCTCCCGTTTCATTTTCTACCGACGCAACAAACTGCATGTCCTTTAATACTGCTTTTGACAATATTTTACAGCGCACTTCTATTTTATTTATATTTCTTATCAGTTGAGCAGAATCGGAATAAAAAGTAGGGCCGTATAAAATATCCTTGCCGATGAAGGCTGCATGATTGCCTTCAAACTTAATAGAATCTTGAGAAATAAAAGAGACTTTCCCAACACTTTCGAAATCAGCTTTATATTGAAATAGAGTAATCCAATTGTCTTTCAAAGCAAGCTGTTCGTTGTTCTCGTTGCTTTGACGAATAACATAGTAAAAAAGGATAATAAATACCAAGCCCAAGGGCAATAACCTAAATATTTTCTTTTCCATATTATTTTTTTGCAATGATAGTGAAATGAGGATAACAAAACATAGTTTTTTTGGATGTTTGTTCAATAGAAAAACCTATATTTTTAAATATATCAAGGGTTTTAGAAAAACTTAATTCATTGCCAATTTCTCTTGCAAAAACCAAATCGTGCATTTTATTGGCGAAAACCAAAGGCGACGAAGCATCGATATCTTTGTAAATAAAAACACTTCCTTTTCCCATTTTAGCATAGAGTTGGGCAAAGAAATCTTTTTGTAGTTTTTTCGGAATGTGATGTCCTACGTCTACCATTGTTATGTAGTCGTACTGCGCAATATCTGCAGGAATATCATCGCCTTTGTATTTTTCAAACTGAATTTGAATAGAAGAAGAATAGTTTTTCAACAGTTCTCTCGCATTTCTAATCAACTCTTCGGAAATTTCTACCCCCTTAATTTTAGAAGGCTTGCAGAATTCGGCCATTAGAAGTGCAAACTGACCCGAGCCACAACCTACATCAAATACGCTTTTTCCTGATTTAATTTCCATTAATAAATCATCAAAAGGACAAATGTATGGCCGATAAACAATTTTTAATTTGTCGATAAACTTGGCATCGGGATCTTTTGCCTTTAAAAAACTGACTAATATTTTCGTCTCAATTTTTTTTAACATAATGCCTGTAATTTTCCATGAGTAATTTTAAAGCTTTTTCCTGCGTTTTGCAAAAGTATATTATCATCATGATTGTCGGATACTGCGTATTCTAATACAAATCCGTTTATATACTCCTGTTCAAGACGAATTAGTTTTTCGGCGGCACGACAATTTTTACCCACAATTTTATATTTGTTTGCATGATACATTGTTTTGGTTGAAATCCATTTTGAAAACCCTAATTCTTTAGAAAGCACGGTAAACATGAAGTCGGGAGAGGCCGTAATTCCTACAAGTTCTATGTTTTCTTTTTGAATGGAAACAATTAACCGAATAACATCTGTATTGAAATATAATGTCTCACTTTTCCAAAAATCCTTTACGTGGTTCATTAATTGTTCCTGTGAAATCCCTTTCAAATAAATTAAAAAATGCTGTTTAAATTGAGTAGTGTTGATTATTCTTAACTTGTACGCCAATAACGCAAAAAACTGAATGAATAAATATCGCATTCTTAAAGGCTGTTTTTTATACATGAATTTACAAAATTCAATCAAAGAATCCTTTGTATAGATAGTTCCGTCGAAATCGAATACTGCTATTTTTGTCATTCTGATTTTATTGCCTATAAATTAATATTTTTGGTCTCACTAAACCAGCTCTTAAAATTATGATAAGAAATACAATAATAAAATATTACCAACAATATAAACATATAAAACTCATCAGCATAACTATGCTTGTTGCTGTTGCTGTGTATTTATTTTCAAATTCTTTATCGCAAAGTTGGCCATATCCTGTAGGCGACGGAGTAGAATATATATTGGTATCAGAGGCATTAAGCAATCATGGTTCTCCAGAAGTTTATCCAGAAGATATTCGAACTTTTAAAG
This sequence comes from Chryseobacterium gleum, assembly GCA_945903925.1. Taxonomy (GTDB): domain Bacteria; phylum Bacteroidota; class Bacteroidia; order Flavobacteriales_C; genus JAHEZL01. The sequence goes on along the minus strand of CAMDPJ010000023.1, from coordinate 12,182 downwards.
AGGAGGTTAAAAAAACCATGGGATGGGATGGATTAGGAAAACACGAAGCCTTTGATGAACTTTTAAATGATATGGAAACGGTAAAGTTTAAGCACATGGATCAAACAATGGGCTTTGCAGTATCCGAGAACAAAAAATTTTACAGCATTCATTTTTTTACCTATCCTCTGTTTACACTTCCTGTAAAATTGCTTTTAAAACCATTTAATATTCACCCTATTAAAGTTTTTTTCATAGCCAATGCTCTTTTTATTTTAACTGCTTTGTACTTTGTATTGTTTTTCTTCCCATTTAAAGAGATTTACAATTGTGTGATTGCTGGATTCTTTTTTTACAGCACCACACAGTGGTATATGATGTGGCCACACGCAGAAGTTTGGGCTTCTAGCATGATTTTTATTGGCGTTTTATTGTATTATTTTAAAAAACCTTATTTGGGTATTTTTCTTTGTGCATTGGCAGCAACACAATTTCAACCATTATCGGCGCTGGTTGCCATAATGGTGGTTTTTAATTTATTTGAGAATAAATTCAAATTAAGTAGTTTAATCAAATCTGCATTAAGTTCTTTTTGGGTAATTGTTCCTTCTGTTTTTTATTACTATAATTTTGGGGTATCTAACCTAGTGAACCATTATGGGTTCTTAGATGACAAATTCGTTACATACGATAGGGTTGTAGGTTTTTTTATTGACCTTAATCAAGGATTGATTGTAAGTTTTCCTGTGTTGTTTTTTGTTTATCTTATTTTCTATTTTCTTGATATATACAGGCGAATAACAAATAAATCGTTCAAACTTTCTTTATTTGATGTTGTGCCATTTGCTATGATTATTATGATTGCTATTGCCTCTTCTATGGGAAATTGGAATCATTGTCACACCATAAATAGTCGTTATGTAGCTTATATCGGCACCGTAATGCTTTGTCATTTTATTGTTTTGTTTTTATCAGTAAAATCCAAGAAATGGGTGCAAACAACATCCGTTTTTATTTTAATTACGCAGTATTTTGCCATCAATGAATTTGGCGGACTGGCTCCCGATTTATGGTCGGCAGAAAGGCACAAAAAAGGGGCTGAATTTGTTTTAAATAACTTCCCAGAGTATTACAATCCCGATCCAATCATTTTTGGTGTACGCACATTAGGAACTTATAATTTAGAGCATGATTATTATAAGGGTGTGGTGTATTTCGACGGGTGTAAAAACTTCAAAAAAGCTATTGTAAATAAAGATCATCTAAAAGAAGTGAAAATGGGCAATCTAACAGCAGAACAGTTAGAACGTTTGATTTTTGCTAAACGCGATCAATATGGGTGGGTGTATATTGATGAATATGATGTTAAAGCCAAATTAAACAAAGAAGATGTCAAGAAATTTTTTAATGAGATGAAAACAAATTACTAGAATTTGTCTTCATAAATTTTCCAAACCTCATTTTCTAATAGTTCGTTGTATCGTTTTTGGTCTTCTCCAGATTGTAATTTCAGTTGATCAGTGAAATCGGGTTTTACTATCATTTCATTTCTGATTTCATTCAGTTTTACGTACTTATTAAATTCTAAATATTGCTGCGAAGACAGAATATCTTTCACCTCATTTTCGTTAATGTAAACACAGCCATACTCATCGCCTTTTCCTTCAATTAACTTCATCACTTGATCTTTTGTTAGATTACCAAGTTGAACATAATTTAAAGAATCCTTATGTATTAAGGCTTTCTTAAAATCCCAATGATCATCTACATATACCACTCCTTTCTTATAAAAATCCATATTGCGCACTTTGTCGGTACGAATGATAAAAATCCATGGGTCGGGATTGTAATACTCTGGGAAGTTGTTTAAAATAAATTTGGCTAAACTTTTATGATCTTCATAATAACTTGTCGCTCCTCTCAATCCGCCAAAAAAAGTAATCGTATATACTTGTGTTAGTAGTGCAATCAATAAAATAATGCGTTGCCATAAATTATTTTTTAGCTTCCACAACAAATAAACAAAATGAAATAAAAGTAAGGCGCCTACATAGTTAACATATCGGTGATTATTAGCTCCTCCTCTGTTCCAATTAGCCATACTGGTAGAAATCACCACCACAATTATTGCGAGGGGGAAAATCAAGGAAGAAAAATCGAAAAAACTCCATTTTTTCTGTGCGATCCATTGATACAAAAAAATCACAAGCATTGAAAGATAGATGAAAAATAATAAAGGAAAACTGATGATTAAGCCTTGATTTACATCGAAAAAGAAGCCCCAAGTCCTATTAAATGTCATGTATTTTGAATCCAAATATCCCAATTCGCTTACAAGGTTGGTCACACCGAAATGAAAATAGTAAAAAGCAGAAGGAGCTAAAACAATGACTGAACAAAAGAGTAATTTTAACAACACTTTAACAGAGAGTCCTTCGGTAAAAAATATCTTCAAAGCAAGCATTCCTGTTATCAGGGCTAAGGGCTGAAATTGTGTAGCTGCAAGGGCGCACAAAAATAACCCAAAATAAGGTTTTTTAGTAATAAAAGTGAACCATAAACCAATAAATACTAACGAGCAAATTAAAGCTTCGGGCTGAGGCCATATTACATGCCACAGCGTGGTACTATAGTAAAAAAGTAAAGCAGTACAAGCATTAAAAAATTCTCTGTTGTTATTGAAGAAAAGCACAATATAAATAGCAAGTAAAAAAAAGAGAGCATTGGCATACCATAAAACTTTAACAGGATGAATGATAAAAGGTGTTAGTAGTTTTTTTATAGGTAAAACAAATAAAGAATAAGTATAAAAATGAATGCTGTAGCATTTTCCGTCCTTGTCATTAGAAAAACCTCCGAAATTTGCAAAGGGAACAATAGGCCGAGACTGTAAATGGCCCAGAAGATTATCGTAATCAGCACTCTTTGATTCCATTTCCCATTTATTGAACTTTTTGATTTGAGATTTATAGCCCAACACATCTTGCTCTGTTATATCTACTGATAAATGATTATCGAGTGCTTCTGTCATCAATACATATTCTAATCCATCACCTTGAAGCACAAGATCTTTGTTTTTATTGATTTCACTGAAAGTATGAACGCATAGTATAAAAAAAATAAAAATACTAGCACCCCTGTTTTTATGTAAAAAATCTATCCATAAAGAAAAGTTAAATCGAGAAAAAAAACAGAGGCATTCATTTTTTTATATTTTTAGTGAGATTTTTTAAAAATACTCAGATCATGGCAATAAAACAATTATTAAGAGTTTCCAACTGGATGAAAAATATTTTCGTGTTGGCCCCCTTAATTTATTCTATGAAAATGTTTTCTTCAGATGCTATAACCAACGCATCTATTGCCTTTACTGTTTTTTGTTTTGGTAGTTCTTCTTTATATATTCTTAACGACATCATAGATAGAAAAGAGGATTTATTACATCCGCGAAAAAAAATGCGTCCTATTCCAAGTGGTAAAATCTCTGTAGCTATAGCAAGTATTATAATGGTAGCATTGTTTACTCTTTCTATTTATGGGGCTTTTTTACTTTCCGTGGATTTTTTAATTATTATGTTGCTCTTTCTTTTAAACAATGTGCTGTATTCTTTTGTTTTGAAACAAGTTAATTTACTAGATTGTTTCTCGGTGGCAATAAGCTTTGTGTTGCGCACCATTGGTGGGTGTTATGCCATTCATGTATTGCCTTCATTTTGGATTGTTGTTATCACTTTTACAATAGCACTTTTTCTAATTTTCATCAAAAGAAAATCGGAAATTATTATATTGGGTGCCAAAGCCGCTCAACACCGCAAAGTGCTAGCTAATTATAATATTACTATGCTTGATCAATTTATATTTATTACTGGAGCCATCACTTTAACTGGTTATATAATGTATACCATTAATGAAAAAGTATTGGAAATTTTCGGCACCCATCTTTTGGTCTATTCCTCTTTCTTTGTGTTTTTGGGAGTTTTTCGATTTATCCAAATTAGCAACTCGAATTCACATAGTAACGAAGGAGATCCTACTACCTTAATTTTGAAAGACCGATTTTCTCAAGTCAATCTAGTGGCGTATGCGCTTTATGTGATAGCGATTATTTATTTGAAATAATTTCTTACCAAAGCAATTGATTTAATTCTCCAAATCTTTAGAAGCTTCATACCCCTCATCCACCAATAAGTTCCTGCTTTCTGATGCAGCTACCGCTAATACATCGCAGCGCTCGTTCATTACATTGCCTGCATGGCCTTTGACCCAAACGAATTTTACTTTGTGCTTTGGATATATTAAAAGGAAGCGCTTCCATAAATCAACGTTTTTTTTTCCTTTAAAGCCTTTTTTCTGCCAACCAAACACCCATTTTTTTTCTACTGAATCGACTACGTATTTAGAGTCGGAATAGATAGTAACATTACAATCAGGTTTGGTGAGTGATTCTAAACCCACAATCACACTGAGTAACTCCATTCTATTATTGGTAGTGTGCTCGTAGCCTTGAGACAGCTCTTTTTTGTGTTGTCCGCTCATCAATACCACGCCGTAACCACCTCTGCCCGGATTGCCTTTCGCGGCGCCATCTGTATAAATAGTAATGTTTGCCATTAACTCAATAATTTTTCAATCACTTTTGGGAAGTGTTCATGCTCTAGTTTTAAAACCGCTGCTGCAATTTCTTCTGGATTCAACCCTTCAACATTGCATTTGGCTTGAAAAACGATTTCTCCAGAATCGTACACTTCATTTACATAATGAACAGTGATGCCCGATTCCTTCTCTTTGTTCTCAAAAACAGCTTCGTGAACAAAATGACCGTGCATCCCTTTTCCACCATATTTTGGCAACAAGGCCGGATGAATATTTACCATTTTATTGGGGAAGGCTTTGGTGAGAAAAACGGGAATCAACCATAAAAAACCTGCTAAAACGATAAAATCGACTTGATAATTTTTTAATGCTGATAATAAGTATGTTTCGTCTTTGAAGCTGGTTTTATCTACCATTAAAACCGGAATATTCTCGTGATTCGCTCTTTCAATTACAAAAGCGTTTGGCTTGTTACATAGCACCACAGCGACTTTAATGCGTGGGTGATTTTTAAAATAATCGAAAATTTTTTGTGCGTTGCTGCCCGAGCCCGAAGCGAATACTGCTATGTTCATTTGTGCTGTGTTTCTACAAAAGTGCAATTATTATGAAGAAAAAAGGCAAAGGATTGTGCCTTTTCGTAAAAATTGTTTTCTTTGTAATCTTGTTTAACCAAAAAAACCAATAGACAATGTCTGACATTTCATCTAGAGTAAAAGCGATCATCGTTGATAAATTAGGAGTTGACGAAAGCGAAGTAACTAACGAAGCTAACTTCACCAACGATTTAGGGGCTGATTCATTGGATACCGTAGAATTAATTATGGAATTCGAAAAAGAATTTAATATTGCTATTCCAGACGACCAAGCTGAAAAGATCGGTACTGTTGGAGATGCAGTGAATTATATCGAGACAAACGCGAAGTAATATTTTACTATAATGGAACTGAAAAGGGTTGTTATTACGGGCCTTGGCGCGTTAACACCTCTTGGCAACGATGTTTCATCCTTTTGGAATGGACTAATCAACGGTGTGAGCGGCGCTGGGCCAATCACTCGTTTCGATGCCTCGAAGTTTAAAACGCAATTTGCCTGTGAAATCAAAGGGTACAACGCAGATGACCACTTTGATAAAAAAGAAGGAAGACGTATCGATCGTTACGCGCAGTATGCGGTAGTAGCGGCAACTGAGGCGTTTTTGCATTCAGGAATAGATGTAGAAAAAATCAATCTCGATCGCGCTGGAGTAATCTGGGGTTCGGGTATTGGGGGTTTAGAAACATTTCAAAACGAAGTGGAAGCTTTCGCTAAAGGCGATGGCACTCCACGTTTTAACCCTTTCTTTATTCCCAAAATGATTGCAGATATCGCCCCTGGCCATATCTCAATTAAGTTTGGGTTGAGGGGTCCGAACTTCGCTACTGTTTCTGCCTGCGCTTCTTCTACACATGCTATTATTGATGCCTTCAATTATATTCGTTTAGGTAAAGCCGATATCATTGTTTCTGGTGGTTCTGAAGCTGCAGTTAATGCAGCCGGAGTTGGAGGATTCAATGCTTTACAAGCTTTGTCAACACGTAATGATTCTCCTCAAACTGCCTCTCGTCCGTTCGATAAAGATCGTGAAGGTTTTGTTTTAGGTGAAGGTGCTGGTTCAATGATTTTGGAAGAATACGAACATGCTAAAGCGCGTGGTGCTATGATATATGCTGAGGTTGTGGGTGGTGGTTTATCTGCCGATGCTTATCATATCACGGCTCCTCATCCAGAAGGATTAGGTGCAATGAATGTAATGAGAATGGCATTAGAAGATGCACATCTTAAACCAACAGATATCGGATACATCAACGTTCATGGCACTTCTACACCGCTGGGTGATGTTGCTGAAACAAAAGCAATTCAGAAAGTGTTTGGAGAACATGCTTACAATTTAAATATCAGTTCAACGAAATCGATGACGGGTCACCTTTTGGGTGCAGCTGGAGCGATTGAAGCATTGGCGTGTGTGTTGGCAATTCAAAATGGAATTATTCCACCAACCATCAATCACTTTACCGATGACCCTGAATTGGATAATAAATTGAATTTCACTTTCAACAAAGCGCAAGAGCGAAAAATAAAATATGCTTTAACCAATACTTTCGGGTTTGGCGGACACAACGCAAGCATCATCTTTAAAGCTTATGAAGGATAATAATGCTGCTTAATCGCATCAGATATTATTTTTCTAAAGACAAACAATTCATTACCCGGTTACGAAAAGTGACCGGGTTTTTCCCTTCTAATATCGCCCTATACAAAACTGCTTTTACCCATCGCTCCATTTTGGGTAATAATGCTAAGCCGCATGAGTACAATGATCGATTAGAGTATTTAGGTGATTCTGTTTTGGGTATTGTGATCGCCGAATTTTTGTATGAGCAATTTCCCGAAGAAGACGAAGGAACACTTACCAAAATTAAGTCGGCAATGGTAAGCAGAAAAACACTCAACGGTATTGCCGATTCATTAGAACTTAAATTCTTGGTGAAGGCTAAAATTAATCAAGAAAACTTTCCTTTGTCGCTTGGTGGAAATGCTTTGGAAGCATTGATAGGTGCGATTTATCTTGATAGAGGATTGAATGCGGCGCGGAATTTTGTGCATCAAAAAATGCTGGTTCCTTTTTACAACATGCAAGAAATAAAAGATACCGACCATAACTTCAAAAGTAAATTGATTGAATGGTCGCAAAAAAATAAGGTGCCTGTGTATTTTAAAGTGTTGGATGAGGGAGTGGAAGAGCATAATAAATTATTTCATATCGGACTCTTCATCGAGGATGAAATGAAGGAGGAAGCGATGGGGAAATCAAAGAAGGAAGCTGAACAATCTGCCGCAAAAAAATTATTTTTATCTGGATTTATTGATACATGGCAAAGCTCACTTTAGATTTTGAACCCGAATTCGACTTTTTGCTGATTGGCATTTCTTGCCATCTCAAAGATTATCGTTTTGTGTGGAATTTAAATCAGCATTTAAATTATCGTCTCAAAAGAGAAGACGACCTATCGATGATTGTTGATAAGTTGAAAACCAAAAGTTTGTTCTCTATTTTTTCTTACGAAGACGAAGAGAATCATATTCACTATTCGCTCATTGCCAACAGGGGTGATGCGGGTATTTTGATTCCCGAATTGAAAACAGTCGACTACTTTTTGCAAATACGCGGTCCGCTTGAAAATGAAGAGCTCGAGCAAGAAGTAGAGAAGCTCAAAAATGTGCCGAACGTGCTCACTGCATTCGCTATAGACCCCAGCGCTTTAAAATCGGGAGCCAGTTTATTGATTTAACACAGGCTAACATTTAAATTTACCCCATTGAAGCTGTTCAAAAAACTTTGCTGTTTAGACCCCAAACCTTAAACAAAAAAACTATATTTGGTTCCAACAAAAAACTTGAAATGATTCCAAAGAGAACTAAGATTGTCGCTACGATGGGCCCTGCTTGCAGCAGCAAGGAGATGCTCACTAAAATGATTATGAACGGAGTAGATGTTTGTCGCTTGAATTTTTCTCATGGCGACCACGAATTCCACAAAGCTAATTTAGATGCTGTGCGTTCTGTAGCCAAAGAGTTGGGCACTAACGTAGCTATTCTGGCCGATTTGCAGGGTCCGAAATTGCGTATTGGTATGATGGAAAATGACGGTGTTGAGATTAAAGCCGGACAACGTTTTACCATTACTACAAAAGAGTGTGTGGGCAATGCCGAACGCGTTTTCATGACTTACCAAGCTTTCCCGCGCGATGTTAATCCGGGTGAAAAAATATTAATAGATGATGGTAAATTACAAATTCAAGTAATTTCTACCAATAGAGTAGACGAGGTGCTGGTTGAAATGCTGCATACAGGTGTGTTGAAGTCAAAAAAAGGAGTTAATCTTCCCAACACCAAAGTATCTCTACCTTCTTTATCTGAAAAGGATTTAAGAGATTTAGATTTTGCTTTAGACCAAAAAGCAGAATGGATAGCGCTTTCTTTTGTGCGCACAGCAAAATGTATTCATGATTTGCGTGCCATCATGGTGAAAAAAGGAAGCACAGCTCGTATTATTGCTAAGATTGAAAAACCTGAAGCTATTGAGTGTATAGACGAAATTATTGAAGCTACAGATGCTATCATGGTAGCACGCGGTGACCTGGGTATCGAGGTTCCTTACCAAGATGTTCCATTGTTGCAAAAAATGATGATTAAAAAATGTCAGCAGCATTCTAAACCTATCATAGTGGCAACGCAAATGATGGAGAGTATGATTGATGGTATTACGCCTTCTCGTGCTGAGGTAAACGACGTTGCCAATGCGGTGATGGATGGTGCCGATGCAGTAATGCTAAGCGGTGAAACATCTGTTGGTAAACATCCCGATTTAGTAATTGAGACTATGGCGAATATTGTTCGCAAAATGGAAGAATTCGAAGGAATTTACAATCACCGTTTTGATGCTATTCACCGGCCGGAAAGAACAGTAACAGATAATATTTGTATTTCTGGTGTTCGTTTGTCTGATCGTGTTGGTGCAAAAGCCATCATCACCATGACGCACTCTGGATATACTGCTTTTAAAATCGCTAGTCACCGTCCGAAAGCCTACACTTATGTATTTACTGCCAGCAGAGAATTATTGGCTATGGTGAGTTTAATTTGGGGTATTAAAGGTTTCTACTACGATAAGTATGAAAGCACCGACAAAACCATTAGTGATTTAGAAGAATTTTTGGTGACTAAAGGTCATTTAGAAAAAGATGATTTCTACATCAACATCGCTTCTATGCCAATTCACGAAAAAGGAAAAACAAATACGATAAAATTAAGTCAGGTAGTGTAATTTAGTTCAAGGTTCAATGTTTAATGTTCAAAGTTAGCTGACATTAAACATTGAACATTGAACATTGAACTTTTTCTATGTCAATAAACATTGCTTTACTCAAAGAAATCACAGAAGTTGCTGGTGCACCGGGCTTTGAGGAGCGCATGCGCACATTGGTACTCCGTGAATTAAAAGGTTTGTGTGATGAGGTTCGTTTTGATAACATGGGCAATGTAAATGCTGTTGTTAAAGGAACAAAAAACAAACAAATTATGGTGGCGGCACACATGGATGAAATTGGTTTCATCGTAACGCACATCGACAAAAACGGATTTTTAAAATTTCATCCGTTGGGCGGTTTCGACCCTAAAACATTAACAGCACAGCGTGTTATCGTTCACGGCAAAAAAGATATTATTGGCGTAATGGGCTCAAAACCTATTCATGTAATGTCGCCTGAAGAAAGAAATCAACCGGCTAAAATTTCCGATTTCTACATCGACTTAGGTTTAGATGTAAAAGAGGTAGAAAAAATAGTGGAGATTGGCTGCCCTGTTACACGTCAGCGTGAATTGATAGAAATGGGAAATTGCGTAAATGCAAAATCTCTCGACAACAGAGTTTCTGTTTTTATCTTGATAGAAACACTCAAAAAATTAAAAGGCAAAAAAATTCCTTACACCTTAAATGCTGTATTTACAGTGCAAGAGGAAGTAGGAATTCGCGGCGCAAGTGTATCGGCTTTAGAAATTAATCCCGATTTCGGAATTGGTTTAGATACTACCATTGCTTATGATTTGCCTGGTGCTCCCGAGCACGAAAAAATTACTTCTTTAGGTAAAGGTGTGGCCATAAAAATTATGGATTCTTCTACCATTTGCGATACGCGGATGGTGAAATTCATGAAGAAAACTGCCGACAAAAATAAAATCAAATGGCAGCCCGAAATTCTTACAGGAGGTGGAACAGACACTGCGGGAATTCAGCGTTCTAATGCAGGTGGTTCAATCGCTGGCTGTATTTCTATACCTACACGCCACATTCATCAAGTAATTGAAATGAGCGATAAGAACGATATTCAAGGGGCTATTGATTTATTGACTGCTTGCATCAAAGAGATGGATACTTTCGACTGGACTCTTCAAGGTTTAGGCAAGAAGTAGTTCGTATTCAACAAAATGGAAAAGAAAAAAATCGCCATACTAGGTTCGTCAGGTTCTATTGGAACGCAAGCATTAGAAGTGATTCAAGAGCATCCCGCTCAATTTGAAGTGGAGGTGCTTACCGTTAATTCTAATGCCGATTTACTAATTGAACAAACCAAAAAATTCAAGCCCAATACTGTTGTTATTGCCGATGAATCAAAATACACTTATTTGAAGGAAGCGTTGGCGAATGAAGATGTACATGTGTATGCTGGCGAAGCGGCATTGTCGCAAGCGATGGAAATGGAAAGTATTGATGTGGTGCTTACTGCAGTAGTAGGTTTTGCAGGATTGAAACCAACTTTAGCAGCAATCAATGCAGGTAAACACATTGCTTTAGCCAACAAAGAAACTTTGGTAGTTGCGGGTGAAATGGTAACGAAATTGGCGAAAGAAAAAGGTGTAAATATTTATCCTGTGGATTCAGAACACTCTGCTATTTTTCAATGTTTGGCAGGTGAGTTTCTCAATAAAATTGAGAAGATTTATTTAACAGCTTCAGGCGGACCATTCCGCGGATGGAGTGCAGAGCAGTTGGCAAATGTGACAAAAGAACAAGCGTTGAAACATCCCAATTGGCAGATGGGCGCGAAAATAACCATAGATTCTGCATCGATGATGAACAAAGGTTTAGAGGTGATTGAAGCGAAATGGTTGTTTGGTTTAAACGCTGAGCAAATTGATGTGATTGTCCATCCTCAATCTATCGTTCATTCTATCGTTCAGTTTGAAGACGGATCCATGAAAGCGCAAATGGGCTTGCCCGATATGAAGTTACCTATTCAATATGCTTTGGCTTATCCACAGCGCATTAAATCTGATTTCAAAAGATTTAACTTTTTGAATTATCCTTCCTTAACCTTCGAAGCACCCGACCCAAAAACCTTCCGTAATCTATATTTGGCTTACGATGCAATGAAACGGGGAGGAAATTCTCCCGGTATTTTGAACGCTGCCAATGAAATTGTGGTTGATGCTTTTTTGAAAAATAAGCTTAGATTTACAGAGATGCCTGATGTGATTGAGCAATGCATGAATGATTCGAAATGGGTGAGCAATCCCACATTGGATGACTACTTGGAAACAGATAAAAATGCCCGTGAAATGGCAAAAGAAATAATATTAAAAACGGTTTAACTAACTAAATGGAATATTCAGAGATTTTTGTAAAAGCGGTAAGTTTAATTTTAAGCTTATCTATTCTCGTTTTGTTGCACGAAGCAGGTCACTTTATTCCTGCCCGCCTTTTCAAAACTAAAGTGGAGAAATTCTATTTGTTCTTCGATCCTTGGTTTTCTTTGTTCAAATTCAAACGGGGTGAAACCGAGTACGGTATTGGTTGGTTGCCTTTTGGTGGCTATGTGAAAATTGCCGGAATGATTGATGAGTCGATGGACAAAGAGGCTATGAAAGAGCCCGCTCAACCTTGGGAATTTCGCTCTAAACCAGCTTGGCAACGTTTGATTATTATGATTGGCGGTGTTACCGTAAATGCTTTGCTGGCTTGGGCTATTTATAGTATGTCGTTGTTTACTTGGGGACAAGAATACTTGCCC
>CAMDPJ010000022.1 GCA_945903925.1 Chryseobacterium gleum | reverse complement strand
CGTTTGAATGCTTTTGTTAACGTAAACAACTTTCTAAACAAACAATACAGAAGATGGAATCAATACCCTAATTATGGTATTAATTTCTTGGCAGGGGCGAGCTATTCTTTTTAAGAAAATAGAAGCCTAAATACCCTGCGTTTTTACTTTGTTAATTAGTTGTTGAAAAATGCGTTAAATCGCTAGTGTTTTCGCCAGCCTCAGAGATATAAAAGTGTTATATTCGCAACACTAAAAAAATATCTCAAATGAGCGAAATTCAAGATAATTCATATTCAGCGGACAGTATTCAGGTTCTCGAAGGTTTAGAAGCGGTTAGAAAAAGACCTGCGATGTACATTGGTGACATTGGCGTTAAAGGTCTTCACCATTTGGTGTATGAGGTGGTAGATAACTCAATTGATGAGGCTTTGGCTGGTCATTGCGACACTATCAATGTTTCTATCAATCCAAACAATTCCATCACGGTAGTCGATAATGGTAGAGGTATTCCAACTGCACATCACACTAAGGAAAATAAATCGGCATTAGAGGTTGTAATGACTGTTTTGCATGCCGGCGGTAAATTCGATAAGGATTCTTACAAGGTTTCTGGTGGTTTGCACGGTGTGGGCGTTTCTTGCGTTAACGCCTTGTCTATCGATTTAAAAGTTAGAGTTTTCCGTGAAGGAAAAATTTGGCAACAAGAATACAGCTGCGGTAAACCAAAATACGATGTTAAAATAGTTGGTGAATCAGATACTAGAGGCACTGAAGTTACTTTCTTGCCTGATGCTACTATCTTCACTGAATCTGTTTATTCTTACGAAATCATTGCCAATAGAATGCGCGAGTTGTCTTTCTTAAATAAAGGCATCAAAATCAACTTAGTCGACAATAGAGAAGATGCGAAGAAAGATGACGGTACTCAGCGTAACGACAATTTCTATTCAGATAGAGGTTTGCCCGAATTTGTTGAGTATTTAGATTCTGCAAGAGAGAAACTAATTCCCGATGTGATTTACTTCGAAGGTGAAAGAAATGGAATTCCTGTGGAAGTGGCCATGCAATACAACACTTCTTACACTGAGAATATTCACTCTTATGTAAACAATATCAATACTCAGGAAGGGGGAACTCACTTGGCAGGTTTTAGAAGAGGTTTAACAAGAACCCTAAAAACATACGCCGATAAATCGGGCTTACTTTCTAAATTGAAATTTGAAATTAGTGGTGATGACTTCCGTGAGGGTTTAATTGCTGTTATTTCTGTTAAAGTGCAAGAGCCTCAATTTGAGGGTCAAACTAAAACCAAATTAGGTAACAAGGAGGTTTCTGGTTCTGTAGATCAGGCGGTAAGTGAAATGCTTTCCAACTATTTAGAAGAGCATCCATCTGAAGCGTCTATCATTGTTAGTAAAGTGATATTGGCTGCGCAAGCTAGGGTTGCAGCAAACAAAGCGCGCGAGATGGTGCAAAGAAAGAGCGTTCTTTCTGGTGGCGGTTTACCTGGTAAATTATCCGACTGCTCTGAAAAAGATCCATCACTTTGCGAAATTTATCTTGTCGAAGGAGATTCAGCGGGTGGTACTGCTAAATCGGGCCGCGATAGAAAATTTCAAGCTATCCTTCCCTTAAGAGGTAAAATTTTGAATGTGGAAAAAGCGATGCAACACAAAATTTTCGAGAACGAGGAGATTAAAAATATCTACACGGCATTAGGCATCACCATTGGTACCGAAGAAGATTCAAAAGCACTAAATTTGGTAAAATTGAGATACCACAAGGTAGTCATCATGTGTGATGCCGACGTTGACGGTTCTCACATCGCTACTTTAATTCTTACTTTCTTCTTCCGTTACATGAAGGAGATGATTGAAAGAGGATACATATATATAGCAACTCCTCCACTTTACTTGGTGAAAAAAGGTAAAAATGAGCGTTACTGCTGGACCGAAGAGCAACGCGAAGCTATCGTTAAAGAATTTGCTGGTACTGGAAAAGAAACTGGTGTAGGTATTCAACGATATAAAGGTTTGGGAGAGATGAACGCAGAGCAGTTGTGGGAAACTACTATGAAGCCTGAAAACAGAACGCTTCGTCAGGTTACTATCGAAAATGCTGTAGAAGCCGATCGTACCTTCGCAATGTTAATGGGTGATGAAGTTCCCCCAAGAAGAGAGTTTATCGAAGCCAATGCTAAATACGCTAAGATTGATGCATAATGAGTTTAAGGCTGAAAGCCGAAAGTCTAAAATAAAAAAAGCTCCGATCATTTGGTCGGAGCTTTTTGTTTGTAGGGGCACTCCTTGCGGGTGCCCGATGTATTTCCCTAATGTTGGGCACCCGCAAGGACTGCCCCTACTGGTAAATAATTGCTATTTCAAGTATTGCACAGTTGCTTTGCCTTTGTCATCATAACTTACCATGCATACAGGGAAGCCTTTATCTTTAGAAACCCAGAAGTAAGTTTTTGAATTGATGTATGGAATTTGAGGGGTATTAAAGCCGATGATTGCTTTAGCCCAAGTGTAATCGCCCCAACCTGTTCCTACCAAATGTCCTTTGTAATTATCAGTAACCGCACCTGGGGTTAGCACATATTTGATACAATCGTAAGTGCCTGTTGGCGTTGTGATTTTACCGCACCCATTGGCTGTTAATGTGTTTTTACCAGATAAGGTAACTTGCATAGAATCGAAATGAAAAGTCCCCACCATTGGAATTGTAATAGTAGTATCATAGGCTACTTTTGCAACTGCATAGTACGAATCTGTTTTGTTTGTACCCATTTGTAATGTATATGGAATAAAAGTAGCCGGATTTGTGAATTTTGGATAGATATTTATGCCAGCAATAAATGGCGGAAGTTTAGCTCCAATAAATACAACGCCCGAATCTGTTGATGCTCCCGCAATTTCAGCATCTTGAGCTTTTATGATGTAATTGGCTGTAGGGAAGTAAGTTGTTAAATTTTCTCCTACGGGGTTGGCAAAGTCGAATTCTTCTTCTTTGTCACTTTGTGTTGCGCCAAAAAGCCAGGTTGTACTTGTTCCTATCTTAGCGTAATTGTTGGTGTCACCTGCGAAATTGGTGTCGGTGCCCATAATATATTTTACACCTACGGCCGGACCGTTGGCTTTTGTGATTTGCATCGTGCAAGGGTCGGTAGCAACAGGGTTGTTATTGTTGTTATTGTTGTTATTGTTGTTTTCTTCCGTTGTGGTTTTCTTTTTACAAGCGCTTAAGACTACAGCTCCTACTAAGGCAAATTGAAGTATTCTTTTTGTTATCATATCTAAAGTTTTGGTGGGTTATTCAATATCTAGACGTGAATTTAACAATTAGTTGCCTTGCATCATATTATTTTCTCGTTTTATTTTGTGATTTTTTGCGGAAATGATGTAGTTTTGAAGCCTTCCAAAATAAAGTACAATTAAATTTATAAATATGAAAATTACCGTAGTAGGAGCAGGAAACGTAGGTGCTACATGTGCAAACGTTATCGCTCACAAAGAATTGGCTAATGAAGTAGTTCTTCTCGACATCAAAGAAGGAACAGCCGAAGGAAAATCATTGGATATGTGGCAAACTGCCCCAATCAATAATTATGATTCAAGAGTTGTTGGTTCAACTAACGATTACACAAAAACGGCTAACTCTGATGTAGTTGTAATTACTTCTGGTTTGCCAAGAAAACCAGGTATGAGTCGTGATGACCTTATTGCTACCAACGCTGGTATCGTTAAATCGGTAACTGAAAATGTAATTAAAAATTCTCCAAACGCTATCATCATCGTGGTTTCAAATCCATTAGATGTAATGACTTACTGCGCTTACTTAACAGCTAAAACACACAAAAATAAAGTGATGGGTATGGCTGGTATCTTAGATACAGCTCGCTACAAGGCTTTCTTAGCTACCGAATTGAATGTTTCTCCTAAAGATATTCAGGCTATCTTGATGGGCGGACACGGAGATACAATGGTTCCACTTCCTAGATATACAACAGTTGGTGGTATTCCAGTAACTGAGTTAGTAGCTAAAGATAAATTAGATGCTATCGTGGAAAGAACTAAAAAGGTGGTGGTGAATTAGTAAACTTAATGGGTACTTCTGCTTGGTATGCGCCCGGTGCTGCAGCTGCTCAAATGGTAGAAGCTATCGTTCGCGACCAAAGACGAGTGTTCCCAGTTTGTGCATGGTTGGAAGGTGAATACGGAATGAAAGATGTTTTTTTAGGTGTACCAGTGATCTTAGGAAAAAATGGTATCGAGAAAATCATCGAATTGCAATTGAATGCCGATGAGAAAAAATTGTTGGCTGATTCAGCAGTTGCAGTTAAAGAAGTAATGAGTGTTTTAGACAATATGGAGAAAGTAGCGTAATTGCTCCTTCTTGAAAAATATAAAAGGGCTGTTGATTTGCTTCAACAGCCCTTTTTATTGGGTAAAGGAGTGATTAATAGAACTTTTTCTTATTTTTTTTTAGGATAGGTTTTGTAGATTTAAAAATTCTTGTACCTTTGCCTTCCGTTTTTTAAAATAGGAGACATTATGGCCCGTTCGTCTAGGGGTTAGGACAGCAGATTTTCATTCTGTAAACAGGGGTTCGATTCCCCTACGGGCTACAAAAAATGAATGTTAAGGTGTAAAGTGTATCTTAGCAAAAAGAAAAAAATTGAATTATTAAGTTATGGCAAATCATAAGTCGGCAAAAAAGAGAGCGAGAGCAAGTGAAGTAAAACGCGATCGTAATAAGTATCAACACAAAACAATGCGTAACGCATTGAAAAAGGTGAGAAAATCTGAAGACGTTAAGGAGGTTGAAACTCTTACTCCAACAACAATCGCTATGATTGATAAATTGGCTAAGAAAAACGTTATCCACAAAAACAAAGCGGCTAACTTGAAATCTCAGTTGATGAAAAAAACTGCTGCAGCGAAATAGGCTTCAGTCGAATAAAATTGTAAATTAGGCTTCTCCTTTCTGGGGAAGCCTAATTTTTTTATATGTACCTAACTAACGAACTAAGCTCAAAGAGCTCAATTAAAGATTGGTCTGTGCAAGACCGCCCACGTGAAAAACTTCTAACGAACGGCCGGAAAAGTCTTACCGACGTTGAATTACTGGCCATTATTCTAGGTTCAGGAAACTTAGATGAAAGCGCAGTTGATTTAGCTCGCCGCATTCTACAAGCCAATGAAAATAGTTTAAGTCGCTTATCGAAAGTAAGCATTAACGATTTGCAGCGCTTTAAAGGTGTTGGTCCGGCCAAAGCTGTAAATATTTTAGCAGCACTTGAAATTGCCTCGCGCATCAACAATTCAGCTCAAGAAGAAGTGGTGAAAATTACTTGTAGCAACGATATTTTCAATTGCTTGAGGCAAGATTTTTCCGGACTCAAAGTAGAAGAGTTCTGGCTGGTTTTGTTGAACACAGCCAACAAAGTAATTGGCAAACAACGAATCGGCATTGGCGGCGTTTCGGGCGTCGTGGCCGATGTTAAAGTAATCATGAAGTTGGCGCTCGATCAAATGGCCACTTCCATCATCTTAGCGCACAATCATCCTTCGGCTAATAAAAAAGCGAGTCAGCAAGATATCAACCTCACCAATAAAGTACGTGAATCAGCCAAACTCATGGATATTTCCTTGCTCGACCACATTATTTTTTGTGGTGATGACTATTTTAGTTTTGCAGATGAGGGGATGATGTAAGATTTTTTATGCCGAATTTAACGAATGTAATCGGTAAATTAGGCCTAAAAAAACGATTGTATTCGTTAAATTCGGTATATTTGTAATAAAGCAGACTTTATTATGATAGAAAGAACCATTACCAAAAACTTAAAAAAGGCCCTCTTTAAAGGGAAGGCTATTTTGTTGATTGGTCCGCGCCAAGTGGGTAAAACTACACTTCTTCATTTTATTGCCAATGAATACAAAAAACCTTATTTGTGGCTGAATGCAGATGAAAGTGACATTGCGCTGAAATTAGAAAACACCACCTCTACCGAACTAAAAGCTTTGATTGGCCAAAATAAATTGGTGATTGTTGATGAAGCGCAAGTAATTAAAAACATAGGTAAGACATTAAAGTTAATTACCGATTCGCTTAAAGATGTGCAAGTAATTGCTACAGGTTCATCGGCCTTCGAGTTGAGGAATAAAATGAATGAGCCGCTTACGGGTAGAAAAAACGAATTCAATTTGTACCCCATTACAATAGCCGAAATGAATGCAAACCATGGAGAATTAGCCGAAGGTCGTTTGCTCGAACATCGTTTAATTTATGGTTTTTATCCTGAAGTAATTAATAATATTGGCGAAGAACAAAAGACTTTACGCGATTTAAGTGGAAGCTATTTGTACAAAGATTTATTGATGATCGATGGAATAAAAAAAGCTTCCATGTTAGATAAATTACTGCAAGCTTTAGCTTTGCAATTGGGCAATGAGGTTAGTTATACCGAACTTGCGCAATTGTTGGGCGGTGTTGACCCAGCAACGGTAGAGAAGTACATCGATTTATTAGAAAAATCCTTCGTTGTTTTCAAGCTTCCTGCGCTTAGTAGAAATCATCGCAATGAAATTAAGAAAGGCAAAAAAATATATTTTTGGGACAATGGTATTCGCAATGCCATCATTAAGAATTTTCAGCCTTTAGAACTGCGAACCGACAAAGGAGCGCTTTGGGAAAATTTCTTGATATCAGAGCGCCTAAAGCAGAACAGTTATAATGGAAACTGGGTGAACTCGTACTTCTGGCGCACCTTTGATGGTTCTGAAATTGATTACATTGAAGAAAAAGATGGGAAGATGTCCGCTTATGAATTTAAGTGGAATGCCGAGAAAAAAAAGGTGAAATTTCCAGGTGCTTTTAGTGGTTCATATGAAAATTCGGAGTTTAGGGTGATTGATAAGAATAATTATGGAGAGTTTGTGTGAGTTTATTTAGAAACACAATTTTTCTGCACTTCTTTACCCAGTAATTTCAGATTTTGCGAAGCGAATCTGAAATCCCCATTTTAGCGATTTTTAATCGCGATAGTTATACTTTAAATAGCACGCATCGGCATTAAAATGCCTGTTCGGCGCAGCTCATATGAACACAAAAAGCAATAGAAAGCGAATAAAAAATGATTTCAAATTCGCTTCACTAAATTTGAAATTACTAGGGTTTAAAAGCCAAGTAAGAATCCCTTTTTAAGTAAAATAGGAATGGTTGGTATTTATTTCAAGAGGGAATGAAATTACAGTTACCTGCGAAAGCATTTCTTAGTATATTTGAGAATAAATGTTTGTGTTATGAATATTCAAGCAAGAAAATTAACCCTAATTGAAACATTGATTCATATTAACGATGAGTCTTTAATTAATAAGATAGAAAAGCTTGTTAACTCCAAAAAGAGTGTTGAGTTATCTCCCATGTCATTGGAAGAATTTTACGCTCGAATTGATAAGTCAGAAGAAGCTATTAAAAAAGGCCAGGTTATTTCTCAAAAAGATTTAGAAAAGCAATCTAAAAATTGGTAGTTCACGATGAAAATCATATGGACTATCCCCGCTAATAAAGAGCTGCGTAAGATTTATAATTTCTATAAGAAGAATGCTTCAGTTAAAGTAGCTCAATCAATAAAAGATAAAATATTTGAATCTACCAATCAGTTGGAAAACTTTGAATATTCTGCGCCTATGGAAGCATTGTTAAAAGATAGAAAAGAGGATTATCGTTCTTTGGTGAGTGGCTATTTTAAAGTGATTTATAAAGTGACTCCAAAGGAAATTTACATTGTGGATGTTTTCGATTGTCGACAATACCCTGAAAAAATAAAGCGAAGTAAATAAACTTCATCATCGGGTGAATCATCAATATCTTCCTTAAATTTAACCAATGATTCTCATCTACTCATCCAAAATAACACCACGCGTTAAATATATTTTTAACCTTCTGTTTCGCGATGTGTATGGAGTGGAGTATGAATTAACTTCTGATAAAGAAAGTTATTTGAATTATTCGGGGGCTAAATTGACCTACGGATATCAGCCTTTTGGAGATGAATTGTTTGTGCAGGCAAAGGGATTGTTGTTTGAAACGGGAATTAGCGACCAAGAGATAACTGTTTTCAATTGGAACGATACCAAGGCTTTTTTCTCTGTAGGACCGAAATCATGTTTGCCTTTCGATATTTTTTCAGCGTCGTTTTTCTTGGCAAGTAGGTACGAAGAATATCTACCTCACATTAGAGATGTACACGATAGATTTGACGCGCCAATTAGTTTGGCTTACAATTACAATTTTTTGCATCAACCCGTGATTAACAAGTGGGCGCAGACTGTTCAAGATTTGTTGCAAAGTAAATTCCCCAATTTAGTTTTTCCCACAAAGAAATACCGTTTCATTTCTTCCATCGATATAGATAATGCTTACGCTATCTTAGAGAAAGGATTTGTGCGCACAGTGGGCGGATTTGCTAAGTCCTTGCTCAAACTCAATATTCCCGAATTTAAAGGGCGTATCGCTGTTTTGTTGGGTACTCAGAAAGATCCCTACGATACTTATGCTTTTCAGCTAGAGCTGCAAAAGAAATATAAATTGGAGTATTTGTATTTCATCTTGCTGGGTGATTATGGCGAAAATGACAAAAATATTTCTATTCAAAGCAAGCGTTTTAGGGCTTTGATAAAATCATTGGGAGATTATGCCAGTATAGGTATTCATCCTTCTTACGGATCTAACGGTAAAAGAGAGCAATTGACGAAAGAGGTGTTGCGTTTGAGTTCGGTGATGAATAGAGAGGTAAAGAAGAGTAGACAACATTTTTTAAAGATGCGTTTGCCCGACACTTACAGAGATTTAATAGAATTGGATATTCAAGAAGATTACACAATGGGTTATGCATCTGATTATGGCTTTAGAGCTGGCTTGTGCACTCCGTTTTTCTTTTATGATTTAGATTTAGAAGTAGAAACCTCTTTGAAAATATTTCCTTTTGCCTTGATGGAAGGAACTTTGAAGTATTACCAAAAAGTTTCGCCAGATAAGGCTATGGAACATATTCGTCCGTTGATTGATGAGGTTAAGAAAGTAAACGGTTGCTTTATTAGTTTGTGGCACAACGATTCTATGAACGATCTCGGCACTTGGAAAGGTTGGCAGAAAGTATATTTAGAAATGGTGGAATATGCCAAAGCAAATGGACATTAAATATCTTCGAAATAGCGAAATAGACAAGAGTAAGTGGGATACCTGTATTGCCAAAAGCATTCAGCAATTGCCTTATGCTTATAGTTGGTACTTAGACGCTGCTGCCGAAAACTGGGATGCTATTGTTGTTAATAATTATGAAGCGGTATTTCCTCTGCCTTGGAAAAAGAAATGGGGCATAAGCTACGTTTATCCTCCTTTTTTTATTCAGCAATTGGGTTTGTTTTCTTCTGTAAAATATGATTCATCTGTTGTTGATTCTGTTTTAAACGAAGCAGCAAAACATTTTAAGTTTATTGAATTGTATTTGAATTTTATTGACGATCCTCAAATCGACAATATTTCAAGAAGTAATTTTGAATTGAAATTGAGTTCATCTATTGCCGATTTACGTCAAAATTATTCTGAGAACACCCGCAGAAATATCAAGAAAGCAGAAGGTTTAAATCTACATGTTCAAAAAGCTTCCTTCGTCGATAAGATTATCGCAATGTTTAAAAAGGGGAGAGGGGCGCAATTAAAAACTTTAGATAACGACGATTACAAACGTTTCGAAATTATACTTCAAAAAAGTGAGCATCATTCGGCCGTTCAGCATTATGAGGTGAGGACATTGGAAGGTGAATTGCATGCCGGAGCATGTTTACTTAAAACAGCAGGAAGAGTAGTTTTTATATTTTCGGGCAATACCGATGAAGGAAGAAAAAGCGGCGCTATGGCTTTTTTAATCGACCATATGATTAAAGAGCATTCTGGAAGAGAAATGATTTTTGATTTCGAAGGTTCTAATGATGAGAATTTAGCGCGTTTTTATCAAAGCTTTGGTGCGAAAAACAAACCGTATTCATTTGTGAAGATTAACAAATTACCTTTTCCTTATAATTTGTTCAAGTAGGGGCGAAAAATCTTTCGCCCAAATTGTTATAAAAATATCTAAAGGAGAAAGGGCGAAAGATTTTTCGCCCCTACAATTAAAACAATCCGTTAATCTCGGCATCAATCTTTTGAATGATTTTACCTAAATCTTCTTTGTTCTCTGGGAAATTATTTTGGTCAACATCAATGATTAAAAGCTTTCCAGCATCGTAAGTAGAAATCCACGCTTCGTATCTTTCGTTCAACCTGTTTAAATAATCTAAGCGAATTGAGGCTTCATATTCTCTACCTCTTTTTTGAATTTGATTCACTAGTGTAGGAACACTTGCGCGCAAATAAATTAATAAATCGGGGGCTTGAATTACGCCGTTAATTAGATTGAAAAGATCATTGTAAGTATTGAAATCACGCTTAAGCATGAGGTTCATTGCATTTAGGTTGGGAGCAAAAATGTAGGCGTCTTCGTAAATCGTTCTATCTTGAATAACGCTTTTACCTGATTTCCTAATTTCTTGAATCTTGCTGAAACGATTGTGCAAGAAATAGATTTGAAGGTTGAACGACCAGCGTTGCATATCTTCATAGAAATCATTCAAATAAGGATTGTCATCGACATCTTCGTAATTTGCTTCCCAATTGTAATGCTTGGCAAGCATTGAAGTTAAAGTTGTTTTTCCAGAACCGATATTACCAGCAACAGCTATGTGCATAAGAAATCCTTAAAGTGTTTGATGCGCTAATTTAAGGGTTTAGTTTGTAAATATGAAGGCTATCTGCATGAAGAATGTATAGTTTTTTTTCATTTAGGCTGAAGTCGGTCATTAATGAGTCGGAATAAATCTTGCTAAATTCCAATGTTCTTGTGTTTAAAGTGTTGATGTCATTACCTTGGCGGAAAGCTATAATATTTTCAATTACATTGAATTTTAAAACATTAATCTCAGGTATTTTTCTTAGAAAAGAACCATAATTATCGAAAACATAAATTCCTTTGGTTGGGTCGTTGAGGTAAAGTCCCGAAGTTCTTTCCATCATTTGCTTTGGCGAGAAGGCTTCGCCAATGATTCTTTGAATATTTAATATCTCCATTTCAATTTTCAATGCACTGCTAATTTTCACCAATTTATCTTGTTTAACATCATATACCCAAATACCGTTGTTAAGCGATTTGCAAACCACTTCTGCTTGGTCCAGTCCGAAGTCCATCAAGCTAATATTAAAGCTTGTTTCGGCCATAAAATTATCTAGAAAGGTGATTAGTGATAAATCTTTGTAAAACACCAGTATTTTCATAGGGTCACCAGCATCAATTAAGGTGATATTGCCCGATTTTTTGCTGTCGTAAATAAATTTCTGATTGTTTTGCGAGCTGGTTTTCCAAATGGAGGTGTTATTTGAAATATAGAAATTTTCTACAGGATCGGAATTGACTTGGTTTCCTTGTGTTATAAATGAAGAAAGTAGAGGTAATTGAGGCAGAGAGTCATTGCTGATTAACACGTTTGAATTGACGTCAGATGCTTTGCTAGTAGCAGCCACAAAGCAAGAAACCAACAAGATTAAAAAGCTAAATGCGATTATTTTTTTCATTTTTGCACAAAGGCTTTTATTTCTTCAAACCAAATTCTATCGTTGCTCAAACGCGGAATTTTATTTTGC
Source organism: Chryseobacterium gleum (assembly GCA_945903925.1). Classification (GTDB taxonomy): domain Bacteria; phylum Bacteroidota; class Bacteroidia; order Flavobacteriales_C; genus JAHEZL01. The sequence continues at coordinate 5,411 of CAMDPJ010000022.1, read as the reverse complement.
CCGCCCAACTTGTTTTTACTTTTCAACCACTCATAAAAAGTGCCTTTTTTTATGGCAATAATTTGAGGTTCTCTAAGTATCATATCTTGGTGTCTTTTGGTTTCGTAATCGGAATTTAATGATTTTAAAGCAATATCTAAACAATAGCTGAATTTAGTGATGTCGGTGGGAATGTTTTCAAACTCAATAATCCATTCGTGAGCGCCGCTTTTATTGTCTTTAAAAAATACAGGAGCAGCGGTGTATTCTGTGATGCTGACATCGCATTTTTGTGCTGCAATTTCTATTGCCTTATCGGCATTGCTCACCATCAATTCTTCTCCAAAAACATTGATGAATTGTTTGGTTCTTCCTTCGATAACAAAACGATGTGGTTTGGTAGAGGTGAATTTAATAGTGTCGCCCAATTGATATCTCCATAAACCTGCGTTGGTACTGATAACTACTGCATATGTTTTTCCTTTTTCCACATCTGAAAGGGTGATGGTTTTGGGTTCTTTTTGATCAAATTCCTCGTAGGGCATGAACTCATAAAAGATCCCGTAATCCAGCATTAGTAAAAAATCATTGATGCTGTTTTGGGGCTGAATGCCAAAGAAGCCTTCAGAGGCATTGTATATTTCGATACATTTTAATTTTTTTAAAGGGAAAAATGCATTCATCTGCTCGTGAAACGGCTGTAGCTTGATACCTCCATGCATGTACATTTCTAAATTTGGCCAAACTTCTTCTATGTTTTTCTCACCTGTTTTCTCTAGTACCTTTTTGAAGAAAACCATTGTCCATGAAGGTACGCCAGAAATAGAAGTGATATTTTGATGAATGGTTTCTTCGGCCATTTTATCAATTTTCTCTTCCCATTTTCCTGAAAAAGTAACGGCTCTGCTCGGACTCCTCATTCTTCGCACCCAATAAGGAAGGTTGTCAATCAAGATTGCTGAAAGATCTCCTATGTAGCTGTCTTTATCCAGTGGATTTATTTCGTGACTTCCGCCTAAAGTCAGACTTCTTCCAGTAAATATTTTTGTGTTAGGAAACTCCTTGCAATGAAAAGAGAGAATGTCTTTTCCTGCTCTGTAATGACAGTTAAATAAGGCCTCTTTGCTTACAGGAATATATTTACTTTTGTCGTTGGTTGTGCCCGATGATTTGGCAAACCAATTGATTTTTGTGGGCCACAATAAGTATTGCTCGCCTTTTAAATTTCGTTCAATCCATGGAAAGAAATCTTCATAACTCTGCAAAGGAACATTCTTCTTAAAATCGTCATAAGATTTTATCTTATTGAACCCATATTCTATTCCAAATTCTGTTGCAGAAGCCTTTTGAATTAGATGCTCTAAAGTCTTTTCTTGTGTTTTTAATGGTTCAGTAATAAATTTTTGAATTCGCTTTTGGCGATTCTTCATGATGAAAACGATAATGGTGTTAAGTAAGGACATTAATCAATAATAATTTCTCCGGGTAAACGTGTTTGAATTCCTTTCATCGATTGCATTTGGTAAAGCAATTTCATGACAGCGTTGTAGTTTCCTTTAAGCTCGGAGTTTTTTTCAATTGCACTATTTATTTCAACGGAAGAAATGCCTTTGAGTATGTCTTTCCATTGAAATTCTTGTTTGGGGAAGTTAGTGATATGATAAGTAGATAATTTTGCTTCTTTTGCTACCCAAGCGATAGCGTCGTCCATGCCCCCAATTGCATCTATGAGGCCAATTCTTAGTGCGTCAGTTCCGCTCCAAACTCTTCCTCTTCCAAGGCTGTCGGCCATTGCAACGGAGATTTTTCTGCCTTCCGCTACCCTTTGCTTAAAAAGTTCATAGACATTCGCTATCTCGGTGGCGATAATCGCTTTTTCTTGTTCTGTCATTTTTCTATCAGCAGCAGCAAAATCAGAATGTTTGTTGGTGTTCACGCCGTCGAAATGCACGCCTATTTTGTTTTCAAACAGTTCTTGCATATTAAATAAGATGCCGAATACACCTATTGAGCCGGTGATGGTATTTGACTGTGCAAAAATCTTGTTCGATTTACAAGCGATATAATATCCTCCTGAAGCGGCAACATCGCCCATAGATATTACCACAGGCTTTTTCTTGGAGGTGAGTTCTACTTCTCGCAAAATATTTTCAGATGCTAACGCGCTTCCTCCCGGCGAATTGATTCTTATTACCAATGCTTTAATGTTACTGTCTTCTCTTATTTTTTTTAGCCCTTCAATAAATGTTACATCGCCAATTTGTTCATTGTCTCCTTTACCATCAATTATTTCACCTTCGGCATACAACACGGCTATTTCGCTGCTATGGGGTGCTATTTCTTCAAGATTCTCTAGTTCTTTACTTTTTACGTAGCGATTCAGACTTACGAAAGGTGCGCTTTGGTTAGATGATTTTTTGAGATAGCTTTCCAGTTCATCACGGTAAAAAAGTTTATCTACCAATTTGGAGTTTAAGGCATTTTGTCCATTTAGAATAACCAAGCTGTCGGCTATGCTATTGAGTTGTTTTACATTTATTTTTCTGCCTACCGATATTTCACTTAGAATATTGTTCCAAATAGAACCTACCAAAACTTTCGATTGTTCTTCATTGGCGCTGCTCATCGAATCCATTTCAAAGGGTTCAATAGCACTTTTGTATTTGCCTTGACGGAATATTTGAGGTTCAACACCTAATTTTTGCAGTAAACTGCTGAAATATAGATGTTTTACAGTTAAGCCTTTAAATTCAATGTTTCCATGAGGATTAAGGAATATTTCATTCGCGCATGAAGCTAAGTAGTATTCGGCTTGAGAATAAGAACTACCATAACTAAATACCTTTTTCCCTTTTTTTTTGAAATCACTAAGCATTTTTCGTAATTCGCTAATGTTGGCTATTCCTGCCGACAAGCCCGAGAAATCTAGCACAACACCTTTAATTAATGCGTCTTTTTCGGCAAGCGTTAATCCTTTTTTTATTTCCTCTAATGAATTTTCGTTTTCATTGCTTAGTGCCTGCAGTGGATTGTCGTTTTTCCTGTCGTTTAAGCTCCCTTCTAGTGTTATTTTAAGGTATGTTGCTTCGGTAATTTGCACAGATATGTCATTATCTCCAGTATCTAATTTGCTGATAAAAACGCCAACTACAGCAAACAAAATCAGGATGCTGACTACTGCAAAAACGATTTTACCAACCAGATAGGCGGTCAAACTGCCCCAAAATGAATGTTTAAAGCTCATGAGAATATAATGTTTGCTCAAAAGTACGTTAAAATGTTTATTGATTAGTGTACCTTTGTTGTTCATGAAAGATTTATACCTTTTATTGGGCAGCAACCAAGGCGACAGTAATCTTTATCTTAAGAAAGCTTTAGATAAAATTAATGTGCAGTTGGGAAAGGTGATAAAAACTTCCAAATTGTATGAAAGTGAGCCCTGGGGATTTAAAGCCGAGCAATTTTTTGTGAATCAAGCTGTTTTGTTGCAATGTGATTTAGCGCCTTTAGAAATACTGCAAAAAGTAAAAAATATTGAAAACGAAATAGGGAGATTACCTAAAGAAGGGTTTCAGTATCAATCACGAATCATAGATATAGATATACTGTTGTATGGTTGTGATGTGTTTTCTTCTGAAACATTAAATATCCCGCATATTCACTTGCATTTAAGGCGTTTCGCGCTCCTGCCATTGGTGGAAATAAGTCCTGTTTTTTTTCATCCCTATTACAGTAGTACAATGGAAACATTGTTAAGTAATTGTGAAGATGTCTCCACTGTATCCGCTGTGGATTAAATTGAATAAAAAAAATTTCAAATCTTTTTGCTAAAACTAAAACATTGTTTATCATTGCACCCACTTATAGCATTATATTAAACATTTAGCCATGAAATTGAAATCATTAATAGCAACGGGAACGTTCCTCTTCTTAGGAGCCTTAGCGCTTAAGGCTCAGGGAGCTGCTGCAGACCCTGCCGCTGATTCAGCAAAACTTAAATTTGTCGAAAGATTGTCTTTCGGAGTTAACTTTGGGTCGAATTTGACTTTTACCGATGTAAAGCAATATGATTTTGGTTTAGCCACCAAGTATCACTCAGAGTTAGGCTGGGGAGCTGGATTGACTGCCTTGTGCGCGATAAACTCTATTTTCGCTATCCAAGGTCAGTTGAATTACGCTACAATTAACGGAACAAATAGATTGGGTACGGGTAACAGCCAAAAAAAACATTCGAAATCAGACAATCACTATTTCACTGGAGATTTATTTGAATACTCATTTGATTTGAATGTTAATATTACAAATTTATTGTTCAACCCTAAGCAAAAAGTACGTAAATACTATATTTATGGATATTTGGGTGCAGGTTTAACTTCATTCAGGTCTGTAAGATACCAACTGGTAAATGACGATGATAATGATCCAATTTTATCATACGAAGGATACAACTCTAAATCTTTAGCAACTAGCAAAGTTAATAGAACAAACGAGGTTGTTGTGCCAATGGGTTTAGGTGTTAGATATAAATTGAACTCTAAGTGGTCTGTTACCTTAGAAACTAGTGGCAGATTTATGCAGTCTGATAAATTAGATGCGTTTGTTGCCGGTAAAGCTAAAGATGTATACCAATACTCTAACGTTGGTGTTGTTTATAACCTCTCATCTAAAATTATTGAGCCTGAGTCTAAATCAATGGTTGAAGACGTAGCTAAAATGAACGAATTAATTGATGGTTTTGGTGATAAAGACGGTGACGGTGTTTCTGATAGATATGACAAAGATCAAGCTACTCCTGCAGGTGTTAAAGCTTATGCTGATGGCACATCAGTTGATTCTGATGGTGACGGTGTTGCTGATTACTTAGATAAAGAAAAATTCTCTAACGCTGGCGCTAAGGTTGACGAAAATGGTGTTGAATCTGATGCTGATGGTGACCATGTTGCTGATAGCAGAGATTTAGAGCCAAATACAGCTAAAGGTGCACAAGTTGATGTTGTTGGTATTACTATCAAAACTGATGGCGCAAATGGATCTTCTTACAGTGGAACGAGCCTTCCATCTATCTATTTCGATGTTAACTCATCAAAATTAGATTTCAAATCTTACGATGCATTAACTTCAATTGCAAGAGCGATGAAATCTAATTCTAATTTGAAATTAGTAGTTGTTGGACATTGCGATGCTCAAGGTTCTGTTGATTTCAACCAGAAATTAGGGCTGAAAAGAGCTGAAGCGGTTGTTTCTCACTTAATGAAAGTTTACGGTATTGATAATTCAAGATTGTCTGCCGATACTAAAGGTTCTTCTGATAGATTGACTAAACAGAAAAGCTCTCTGGCCGACAGACGTGTTGACATCATGATGAAATAATAAATGCAAGATTAAATATCACAAAAAACCCTCGGTCGAAAGATCAAGGGTTTTTTGTTTGT